>NZ_RZRX01000354.1:0-4872 GCF_003997405.1 Mesorhizobium sp. M2A.F.Ca.ET.042.01.1.1 | reverse complement strand
CGATCATCCTGCCCGACGTGCCGGAGATCATTTCGCCGATCATCTACGCGCTGCCGATCCAGATGCTCGCCTATTTCACCGCCGTGTTCATGGGCACCGACGTCGACCAGCCGCGCAATCTGGCGAAATCGGTGACGGTGGAGTAACGCAGATCGACGGCTATCACCGGCGCTGGACATTCCGGCCGCTAGCAGCCCAACGCTGGCCCCACCGCTTCGTGCTGCACTAGACCTAGCATACTAAGGGAGAAACCGCCGCCGTCTCAGGATCGCAATCAGCATCCTTGTCGCCGCGCTTCGTGCTGTGCTTGCTCCTTGGGGCTCGCCTACGCAGTGCTGACCGACGGCACCGCTGTCAGCCTGGTATTCGTCGCCAGCCGCCGCTAGACGGGGCCTTTTGCTCGGCGTTGCTCCCGCGTCGACGAAGAACCTGGCAAGATACTGCGCTCGCTTATTTGAAGCGGTCCAGCGAGTCAGCGGCCATCGGTCGGCCTGACGGAAGCCAATCACCAGATCGGCCTAGGGCGCGCAAACTCAGGAAGTGTTCAACGCAGCTGATCCGGCAACGTTGCAGCCCAGGACGAAGACCAAAACCGGGTGGACTATCCGTGCCGGATTGGAATTCGCATTCGCGGGCAAATGGAGCGCGTGTTGAGTATCGCTACACGGACTTCGGGACCGCAAATGGAAGTCCCGCGCCGCTTTCCCGGGTGTGATCGAAACTATGGCGGAATAAGCATCTTCGGCAACGGCTTCGGGAATTACAGCAACCACATCGTTCTGACTGCATATCGGCGCGAGATCGGGGAGGGCGGAACGGGTGAGGCTTCGATGTAAAATGATGCATTCCCGTCAGTGCTTCCGCATGGAGTGACTATAAAGTCGATAGCAGGTGAGGCGGCGCAGGTCGTGATCTTAGGCTGGAGACAGCGACTTCGATGGGCCAGCCATACTGGCGAAGGCCTTGGACCAACTGGCTGATTGCAGTAAATACCCAGAAGCAGGACATGTAAGAACCGCAGCCGCCATCCGAGGAACCGATGGCTTCGCCCGATGCCCCGACCGCCCAGGTCCAGAGCGTGGTGGAATGGCTAAGTTCGTTGCCGCTGCCCAGTGACCGGTGTTGCAGCGGCCTCCGCATCCAATGATAGGCCGACGGCGATCCCTGCATCGCGAGCCCAGGCAATGAATATTTGTCTCGCGTGATCGGCGGGACGTCGTCCGTCATAGGCGGCACAGCAGACTTCGCTGGCGCATGAGTGCAGCCGTCCTCGCTGCTCAATTGGCCATTCCTCAAGAAATTCGATCGCGTCCATGACGCAACCTATGCTTCGAGCGCCGAGGAACTCGTCATCGACGAGAACGGGACGCGAAAACGTGTCTCGACACTCGTTTCGGGCTGTGCGGACATTCCCTTCTGAAGCGCAGTCAAGGCCGGGAAAGACTTCGGTTGCCATATGCCTGCTCCCACTGCAAGCCATGTGATGTCCCACACGACAAATCCAACGTGGCTAAAATATCGGAAGGCGTTGTTTCGGCGTCAAGGATCGCCGATGAACGCTCAGCCCGCCTATTTTCCTGCATCCGACTGCCGATGCCGCCTGATCTCGAGCGCTCTCTGGAACGCCTTGGCGCCCACGTCGCAGCTGCTCACTAGCGTGGATGACGAGGTCGCATTTTTACACGGTGAACATATGCGCCAAACGCCCGTTGCTGCAGCGGTGCGCAGCGTTCGGCCAAAAGCGATGCGGCTTGATGCGGTCGGAGATCAGCCATTCGCCAAGATCGCGAAGCCGCTCGAGGTTAGCCAGGCTTTCTGGCGAAGGCACACGACATCAGCGGTTATCGCTCGTCGTTGCCGAGATCCCGTCATAACCCATACGCCCGCTCCGGCTCGCCGATGCGTGCGCGGGGCATTGTCCCAGCCGAAGGCCTGGACCTCGGCGAGGCCGCCTTCTTCAGCTGCTTCAGCCCGCCCGGCGTGCACGCGAAACAAGAAGGACGGCCAAAATTGCCCAGCGACCGGGCTTAATCATGCCATGGATGTTGGCGGCGGCCCGCTGGATGGTGCAGCATATCGACGGTGGGTAGCCAGAGTCGGGTGCTCCGTTGGTAAAATCCTTCTGGGTCTAAATCTGCTGGGTGTGGCGCACCTGGCGCTGTCGAAGTTCGGCTGATAGACCATCGCGGGTTGACATTCGGGGATCGCTCGCCATGCTGCAATGCAGCATGAACAACAGCCTTACAGAGCCATCGCGTATCGAATGCCTGGATGGCCTTCGCGCCGCCGCCGCATTGTGGGTGCTGGTCGGCCACTGCCTGCTGCTGACGGGCTGGCATCTGCCGGTGCTTGGCGACCCGGCACTCGGCGTCGATCTCTTCATCATGCTTTCCGGCTTCCTGATGGTATTCCACTATCAGTTGCGCCAGGACAAGGAGCCCTGGCAAAGGCCTGAAACCTGGCTCAAATTCTGGACGCGGCGTTATTTCCGCATCGCGCCGCTGTTCTACATCATGCTGTTCTTCGCACTGGCGCTCGGCCCGTATGTTTATGAGTCGCGGACAGTCATCGACGCATTCGTGGGCCGCGCGCCGCAGGCGCCCGAGCGCTACCTCGACAGCAGCCTGAAGAACATTTTCGCCCATCTGACATTCCTGTTCGGCCTTTCCCCGAGCTTCGCCTACCGGACGCCGCTGCCCGACTGGAGCCTCGGGCTGGAAATGCAGTTCTATGCGGTGTTCCCGGCGCTCATGCTTCTGGTGCGCCGTTTCGGCTGGCTCTGGAGCGCGATCGTCATAGCGGCGCTCGGCGCCCTGGCGGTGGTGATCCTGAAGTCAATGTCGGTCCATTTCCCGATGCCGTCCTTCCTGCCGCTGAAGATCCAGGTTTTCCTGTGCGGCATGCTTCTGGCGGGCGTTCTGGGGCAGAACCAGCCGCGGCCGCTGCTGCATCTGGCCCTGGCGATGGCGCTGGCGGCCATCCCCTTCGGCGACGGCCACGGCCTTTCGAAGTTCCTGATACGCGAAGCGCTGGTGCTTGGGTTCTTTGCCTTGGTCCTCTATCGCATGCTGCCCGGCGCGGCGGGCGCCGCGGCGCGAAAAGTCGCCGTCGCATTGGGCGGAGGCATCTTTCATGTGCTCGGCGAACTGTCCTACAGCATCTATCTGATCCATCTTCTCATTCTGCAGCCCGTGGCGGCCTTCGTCATTGCCCGTTATGGCGACGGGTTCGGCGCGCCGCTGCGCTTCGCCATCGTGCTGGCGGTCGTGCTGCCGGTGGTTTGTCTTCTGTCCTTCGTGACCTACAGGCTCATCGAGATGCCCGGGCAGCAACTCGGACGCGTGGTGTTGCGCCGGTTCGCACGTAAGAAGCCGGCGCTTGAGCCAAGTCCCGCCGAGTAGCATCAGGAAACGGCTGCACATCGCTGGTCTGGCGCATCGTCCGATCGCCGCCGATGCGGCCGGACCTCGGCTAATTTAGAATTGCGTCACTTCCTCGCGTGCGCGCCGCAGTGAAAGCAGATGCCGCAGCAGCGTCCGCGCATTCTTGTCGTAGACGTAGTGCGCGAACGCAGCGACCGCGATGACGAGAATGGATGTTCCCACGACGAATGGCAGGCCGTGCTGGTTCCGCAAGTTTCCAGTGACGGATTCGTCCAGGATGTTCACGATCCTGATCAGCGGCGTATGAAGCGCGTAGATGGCGTAGGAGATGTTGCCGGAGAACAGGGCGATCGCGCGCCAGAAGCCCGAGAGCCGCAAGCGGGAAGCCATGAGAACAAGCCAGGGCCAGACCAGCACTATCATCGCTAGGTCGTATAGTTGCGCATTTCCGGCAGGGCGGAAGATCATCAGTCCGGCGCAAAGCGCAAGCACGACCGGCATGTAGAGATTGCCCTCCCGGCTGGCCCCGGTCGCATATCGCCGCAGATAAACCCCGAGAAAGAAGGAAAAGGCGATCCGGGCGGGAGCCGCGATCGTGCCGTCCCAATGGGCGCCGCCGCCCAGGCTGAAGCCCTGCCAGGCCAGCAGGGCAAGCGCCAGGAGACCAACGCCGAAGACAGCAGCCAGCGAGCGGCGAGCGAGCCTCAGCGCCAGCGCGGCGAAGACCGCGTTGGCGACAAGTTCATAGAAAAGCGACCATGCCGGACCGTTCAGCGGAAAAAGCAAATCTGGACCGACTGAAAGCGACGGCGGCGTCGGCAGGAAAAGCAGGGAAAACGCAAGGCTCGCAAGCAAATCCAGCCGAGAATACGAGCTTAGCCCGTGCATCGCGATGGTCACTCCCACGCTGGCCATGGCGATGCCGATGCCGGCGAAATATAACGGGTAGAGCCTGACGATGCGGGCTTCCGCGAATTCCCGGAAAGACATGCCTTTTCGGAACTTCTCGTCATAGGCGTGGGCAATCACGAAGCCGCTTAGCAGAAAGAACAGGTCGACTGCGAGAAAACCTGACGGCGCCAGATCAAGATGCTGCGCCGTAAGCTCGCGGAAATGACCAAGCATCACCAGAACGGCAGCGATGCCTCTTAAGCCGTGCAAGGCGTCGAAGTGGGTTGTCTCAGGTCTCAAACCGCTCTCCGGTTATCCCGAACCCGCCAACGTCGCCCAATTCATCTACGCATTGATTGCTGCGTCGCACAAGAAACTTTTTGCGGCGCACGCTAGTGGAATGTGTCCACCACGGTTCCTGGCCTGCAGGAACGAGAGGGCACCTTCTCCCCGAAACGAGGTCCGCTAACGGGGAGAAGGAAGAACCGGCACGATCAATAATCGCCGTTGTAATACCGGTCGTCGCAGGGTGCGGTGTAGATGCGCCCGTAGCGATCCTGGTAGCGGCAGAGCTGCTCGCCGCGGCGCTGCGGGGTGG
>NZ_RZRX01000353.1:0-4889 GCF_003997405.1 Mesorhizobium sp. M2A.F.Ca.ET.042.01.1.1 | reverse complement strand
ATATAGGCTCTTGCTTGCGCGCTTTCCTTCCAGCCTCGGCGCTTCAGATATTCGTCGACCATATTGCTGGGTTCACCCTCGAAATCCTGCGTCAGGAAATCCTCGAAAGCACAACCCCAAAGGGCATTCGTCCAGTGCTCACCGAGGACTTCGGCAAGGTCTTCAAAATCGCCCTCGCCATCGAGCACCCGGCCAAAATGCTCGTTGAAAACTTCCTCGAAGCATTCGCGCCATTCGTCACGGGAAAGAAATTTCATCAGCCCGCTGAGATCATGGCTGGTCGGCATGGAACTTCTCCAGGTACTTGTGCGCTGGGGTCGCGCGACACAGGCTCACTGCCGTCGTATCGTCCGGGGCATTTTCAGCGCCGTTGCCCCGGTCAGGCAAGACTTCGACAACGATTTCCCGCAGTTTCTTCGGCGCGACGTTCCACCAGAGCGTTTCCATAGCCCGTGACTGATCCATCGGGCTGGAAAATGCTCCGAGATCACGGCAGTCTTACTCGCGCTCGCAATCACGGACCGGCTAGAATGCAGCCAATGAACAATCGTCTCGGCACAGGCGCGATCATCGCCGCGGTACTTGGCCTCGCCGTCAGTCATGCCTCGGCGGAAACCGCGCATATCCTTTGGAAGGATCTGCGCCCCGCCACGCAGGCGATCGCCGAGGACGCGAACCTGCCGATGATCGCGGCAAAACTGCCCGACCACGGCGAGACACTGTCGCTCAATCTGCAGGACAAGGCCATACAATTAGCCGGCTATGCGTTGCCGGTCGATCGCGACGGCGACCTCGTCTACCAGTTCCTGCTGGTTCCGTGGACAGGCGCCTGCAGCCACATGCCGACGCCGCCGCCCAACCAGATGGTGCTGGTCACCCCGGCGCATCCCTACAAGATGAAAGAGGCTTACGACCCGGTCGCCGTCACTGGCGTGTTGCAGCCTGGCATGGAAAAGAGCCAGCTTTTCATCCTCGACGGCGTCTCGGTCGTCCAGTCCGGCTACACGGTGCGTAGGGCGGAGGTAGCGAGCGTCGACAGCGTGCCGGACACGGTCACTCTGCCGGTCAACTCGCCGTGGAATTTCCTGAACAAAAAGAAGAATTAAGGCCGGTCGGCGCAACCAGTGTCACGCCGCGTTCGCGCCCGATTCCTTGTCCAGAACCATGTAATCGAGCGGAATTTCCGTCGTGTACTTGATCTGCTCCATGGCGAAGGACGAGGACACGTCGCGGATCTCGATCTTGGCGATCAGGCGCTTGTAGAAGGCATCGTAGGCGGCGATGTCGGGCACCACGACGCGCAGCAGGTAATCGACGTCGCCGCTCATGCGGTAGAACTCGACCACCTCCGGAAATTCCTGGATGACCTCGGAGAAGCGCCGCAGCCATTCATGGCTGTGCGAATTGGTGCGGATCGACACGAAGACGGTGACGCGCACATTGACCTTCTCATGGTCGAGGATGGCGACGCGCCGCTTGATGACACCCTCTTCCTCGAGCTTCTGGATACGCCGCCAGCACGGCGTGGTCGACAGGCCGACTTTCTTGGCGACGTCGGCCACCGCGAGCGTGGCGTCCTCCTGCAGGAGGCGGAGAATTTTTCGGTCGAGGCGATCCATGGGGAGGCTCCAGGGGAATAGTTTGGCTATAATCCCTTTTATCAGAGCCTTTCACAAGAAAGAAATTCTGCCAAAGGCACCAAAAGCGGGTGATATCTTGCGGAATGCCTAACCAATGCGATAGCGGATTTCCGACCTGAGGAAGGGCAGCAAATCCATTTCAAACCAGGGATTCTTCTTCAGCCAGCCGGTGTTTCGCCACGACGGATGCGGCAGCGGCAACACTTTTGGACTGGCCGGAGCATCCCAGACGGCGCGCCAATTTCTCACCGTATCCGTCAAGGACGCCGCGCGCGTCGTGCCCATATGCCATGCCTGCGCATAGCCGCCGATGGTCAGCACCAGGTCGATCTGCGGCATCAGCGCCATCAGCTGAGCGCGCCAGGCCGGTGCGCATTCGCGACGCGGCGGCAGGTCGCCGCCCTTGGCGTCCTGGCCGGGAAAGCAGAAGCCCATCGGCACGATGGCGAATTTTTCCGTGTCGTAGAACTCTTCGTTGCTGACGCCGAGCCAGCTTCTGAGGCGATCTCCGGACGCATCGGTGAACGGCATGCCCGATACATGCACCTTGGTGCCCGGCGCCTGGCTGGCGAGCAGGATGCGGGCGCTCGAGGACGGCCTCAATACCGGGCGCGGCTCGTGCGGCAAGGGCCGGCCAACCGGCTGGTCGACGCAGATGCGGCAGGCCCGCACTCTCGCGGTGAGGCGCTCCAATACTTCGCTCATATCGGGTGGACTATCCAATTCGGTCGCTCAGGCCGTCGCGCTTGGCCGGCTCGTCAGCGCCGCATACCAGCGCAGCACATTCGTGCACTCCTCAGGCACCTTGATGCGGGCCGGCTTCATGAAATCGATAGCGATCATTCCGGTGATATCGGCAACCGAATAGGCATCGCCGGCGGCGAATTCGCGCTGCGCCAGTTCGTGATCGAGCAGGTGCAGGAACTCGATCACCTTCGGCTTGTTGGCCTCGCCCCATTCCGGGATCTGCGGCACCTCCCACTCCTTCATCGCCGGATGGATATGCCGGAACGCGGCCGCGACACTGACCATCAGGTTGAGTTCAAGGCGTCTTTGCCACATCTCGACCTTTGCCTTGCCGAGCGCGCCCGTGCCGAACAGCGCCGGCTCGGGATGCAACTCCTCGAAATAGCGGCAGATGGCGATCGATTCGGTGATGACGGTGCCGTCGTCGAGCTCGAGCACCGGCAGGCGCCGCAGCGGATTGCGTTGCGCCACCTCTTCGCCGCGATGCTCCAGCGCAGCCATGTCGACGGGCACCAGCGGCACCGTCAGCCCCTTCTCGGCAAGGAAGACGCGCACACGCCGGGGATTCGGCGCGCGGCCGCCATCGAACAGCTTCATTCCATCCTCCAGCTTCTCCACCGGATCATAGGGCTCGGATACGCCCGTCACCAGAAGCGAAAGAACTCGCGCAACGCGTCGCTCAACCAGGCAAGCGTGCCGCGCTTTCTCTCGACCGGCGCGTCATGATGGCTGTCGCGCCAGTCCCGCGGCTCCTCGAAGGCGCCTGCCCAGATGCCGACCTTGGCCGCTCTCGCCACCGCTTCCTCGGTTTCGAAGTCGCCGAAGGCAACCGCCCATCCGGCCTGCACCTGGGCCTGGTTCAGGTCGGTGTCGCCTGCCCTGCAGTCGCCGAGCAGCCTGCCGTAACGGTCGCGCTGCCAGCCGCTGCAGGAAACCGGCCGGCCGGCGATCAGCCGTACCAGCGATTGCCGCGCCAGCTTGCCGCAGGGATAGTCGGCGCCGGCCTTCTGGCAGGTCTGCTGGTACTCGGGAGCATCGATGCCGCGCATGCGGATGCGCTCGGTCCCGAGCGTGATCGAATCGCCGTCATTGACGATCGCCGTGCCTTGCTCCTTGCGAGTCTCGAAGCGATCGAGCCGAGCCGCCACCAGGATCAGCAACCCGAGCAAAAGGAAGGCCAGCCCATAGTCCAGCAGCTTGCGCCACAGGCTGCGCGGCGGGCTCGCCGCATAGCGCCGGCGCGGTCCTCGCGGCCCGAAACGGCTCATATGGCAAACAGTCTCTTAATCATTCGAACGTAGCTTAACGAACTGAAAATCGCTGCGCGCAGAAATTGAAGTCCGTATGCCTTTGCTACGCTCGAACACAGCGGATAAATTCATTGTGGACCGCCGTAAACCGCACCGCAACAGCGATGTGGCGCGCGCGGTGCGCAAGACGCGCGACCGCCTTTCGCAGCAAGCGGGTAGTCTCGACTTCGACCGTGAACTGCTGAAACTGCATGCGCGCGCCATGGTGGTCAGCGCGGTCGCGATTCCCCTGCTCGTGCTCGCCGTAGCGGCCATCGGCCGGCTGGCGGGCATGGACGGCCAAGTCACCATCTGGGCTTTGGCGACGCTGCTTTGCTACGCGATCGTCGCGTTCATGTCGCGGCGCGTCGAGCGAACCGAGGCCGCCGAACTCGACCCGGCGCAGACGCGCCGCGACTTCCTGATCGGCCATTTCCTGTGTGGCCTTGGCTGGGCGTGGTTCGCCTGGATCGGCTGCGACACCTGCCAGATCGACCAGTTCCATGTCGCCAAGGCCATGGTGCTGCTGATCGCGATGGCGACGACCGCGGTGATGGCCTCCTCGCTTGGCGGCGCGCTGTTCGCGACCTTTGCCATTCCCGTAGCCGTCTATGTGTACACCATCATGCGCCTGTGGACGCCGATCGAAGCCACGATGGCGGCATTGCTCATCGCAGCACTTCCGTTCTTCGGCTATGTCGCGCGCCACCTCAACCAGGCCTCGTTGATGGTGCTGTCCTTCCGCTCGGAGAAGGACGCGTTGATCGCCGAGGTGGAGACGGCGAAATCAATGTCGGACGAGGCAAGGCGGCGCGCCGAGGACGCCAACCTTGCGAAATCGCGCTTTCTCGCCTCGATGAGCCACGAGCTCAGGACGCCGCTCAACGCCATCCTGGGCTTCTCTGAAGTGATGGCCAATGAAGTGCTGGGTCCGATGAACAATCCGACCTACCGCGACTATGCCCATGACGTGCACGAGTCCGGTCAGCATTTGCTCGACCTGATCAACGAGATCCTCGACCTGTCGCGCATCGAGGCCGGCCGCTACCAGCTCAACGAGGAGCCGGTGATGCTGGTGACCATCGTCGAGGACTGCTGCCACATGATGGAATTGCGGGCCCGCAACAAGGACATCCGCATCGTCCAGGAGTTCGAGGACACCTTGCCGCGCCTCTTTGCCGACGAGCGCGCGGTGCGTCAGATCACGCTCAAC
>NZ_RZRX01000352.1:0-4931 GCF_003997405.1 Mesorhizobium sp. M2A.F.Ca.ET.042.01.1.1 | reverse complement strand
GTCTTCCTGATCGCGCTGATCGTCGTCTCCGTGATCACGATGAAGCTTGCCGACTGGATCATCGATTCGCGTATCGGCGCGCTCGACCGCACCCTCGGCTTCCTCTATGGCGCGGCGCGCGGCATCCTGGTGGTCGCGGTGGCGCTCTTGTTCTTCAACTGGCTTGCCGGCGCCAAGGCGCCCGCCTGGATCGCCAACGCCAAGTCGCGGCCGTTGCTCGAGACGATCGGCGCCAAGCTCGAAAGCGTGCTGCCGGAAAACACCGAGGAACTGGTCAACAAATACACGCATAAGGGCACGCCGCAGGCTGGCGCGCCGGCCACGACCGACCAGCCCGCGGCCGAGCCGCCGGCCGGCGACGACAACGCGCCGGCGCCCGACGACAGCGAGGGCGAGGCGCCTGCCGACAACGAGCCGGCTCCGGCGCCCGCCCCGGCTCCCGCTCCAGCGCCGGCAAACTGAAATCCAGGCCGGCCATAGCGCTGGCCTGAGGCATTTTGTGAATGCCTGACGAGGTGCGTTGCGTTCCGCGAGAGATCGCCCTATATGGCGGCTTTAGCGGAGCTTGAGCACCAGATGGCAGACTCAACGGCAGATGCAGGCAATGTCCTTTCCGCCGAGGCCGACGATCATTTCCATGACGAATGCGGCGTGTTCGGCATTTTCGGCCGGCAAGACGCGGCGGCCATCGTCACACTCGGCCTGCACGCCTTGCAGCATCGCGGCCAGGAAGCGGCCGGCATCGTCTCCTATGACGGCACCCAGTTCCATGTCGAACGCCATGTCGGCCTGATCGGCGACACCTTTACCAAGCAGCGCGTCATCGACAGCTTGCAGGGCAATCGCGCCATCGGCCATACGCGCTACGCCACCACCGGCGGCGCCGGCCTGCGCAACATCCAGCCCTTTTTCGCCGAGCTTGCGGAGGGCGGTCTTGCCGTCGCCCACAACGGCAACCTCACCAACGCCCTCACCGTGCAGCGCGCGCTGCAGAAGCAGGGCTCGATCTTCTCCTCGACCTCCGACACCGAGACGCTGCTGCATCTGGTCGCGACCAGCAAGGAGCGCGATCTGAATTCGCGCTTCATCGAGGCGGTGCGCCAGGTGGAGGGCGCCTTCTCGCTGGTGGCGATGACGGCCAAGAAGATGATCGGTTGCCGCGACCCGCTGGGAATCCGCCCGCTGGTGCTGGGCGACCTCGACGGCGCCTGGATCCTCGCTTCGGAGACCTGCGCGCTCGACATCATCGGCGCCCGCTTCGTGCGCGACATCAAGCCCGGGGAGATGGTGGTCATCACCTCCAAGGGGATCGAGAGCATCTTCCCGTTCGAGCCGCAGAAGACGCGCTTCTGCATCTTCGAATATGTCTATTTCGCGCGGCCGGATTCCTCGGTCGAGGGCCGCAACGTCTACGAGGTGCGCAAGCGCATCGGCGCCGAGTTGGCGCAGGAAAACCCGGTCGAGGCCGACATCGTCGTGCCGGTGCCGGATTCCGGCACGCCGGCGGCGATCGGCTTCTCCCAGGCCGCCGGAATTCCCTTCGAACTCGGCATCATCCGCAACCACTATGTCGGGCGCACCTTCATCCAGCCTGGCGATTCGATCCGCCACATGGGCGTGAAGCTCAAGCACAACGCCAACCGCCGCATGATCGAGGGCAAGCGCGTGGTGCTGGTCGACGATTCGATCGTGCGCGGCACCACCAGCCAGAAGATCGTGCAGATGGTGCGCGATGCCGGCGCGAAGGAAGTGCATATGCGTATCGCCTCCCCGCCGACCAGCGCATCCTGCTTCTACGGCGTCGACACGCCGGAGAAGTCGAAGCTGCTGGCGTCGCGCATGTCGGTCGAGGAGATGGCCGAGTTCATCCGTGTCGATTCGCTCGGCTTCCTGTCGATCGACGGGCTCTACCGCGCCGTCGGCGAGGCGCGCCGCGACAACGACCAGCCGCAATTCTGCGACGCCTGCTTCACCGGACAGTACCCCACCCGCCTGCTCGACTTCGAAGGCCACGACAATGTGCGCACGCTGTCGCTGCTGGCGTCGAGCGGGTCGTAGGCCGCGGTATCTGTTTTGACGCAATTCCGGACGGAAAACCTTCAGACACTTTTCCTGGAATTGCACTGTTTGTTTTGACGCAATTCCGGACGGAAAACCGTTAGACACTTTTCCTGGAATTGCTTTAGCCCACGGAAATTCTCGCATGACCCTCGACCTTTCCGGCCGCGTGGCGGTCGTCACCGGCGCCTCGCGCGGCATCGGCTATTTCATCGCCAAGGAACTGGCGGCAGCCGGCTCGCATGTCATCGCGGTGGCGCGCACGGTGGGCGGGCTGGAAGAGCTCGACGACCAGATCAAGGCTGATGGGCGCGGACAGGCGACGCTGGTGCCGCTCGACCTCACCGACATGGCAGGCATCGACCGGCTGGGCGGCGCGATCCATGAACGCTGGGGCAAGCTCGACATCCTTGTCGCCAACGCCGCGGTGCTCGGCGTGATTTCGCCGATCGGCCATGTCGAGGCCAAGACCTTCGAGAAGGTGATGACCATCAACGTCACCGCGACGTGGCGGTTGATCCGCTCGGTCGACCCGCTGCTCAGGCTTTCCGATGCCGGCCGCGCCATCATCATGTCCGCCAACTCCGCCCATTCGGCACGTGCCTTCTGGGCGCCCTACGCGGCGTCCAAGGCGGCGGTGGAGACGATGATGCGCTCCTGGGCGCATGAGACCGAGAGCCTGCCGCTGAGGGTCAACGCCGCCGATCCCGGCGCCACCCGCACGGCGATGCGCGCGCAGGCGATGCCCGGCGAGGATCCGGAGACGCTGCCGCATCCGTCAGAGATCGCCAGGCGCATCGTGCCGCTGGCAAGCCCGGAACTGAAGGAGACGGGCCTGATCTTCCAGGCCAAGCACAACCGCTTCGTCGCCTACCGGCAACCGGAATAATTCGACTTCAAAAGCGCGTCGCGGCAGGCCGAGCCCGCCTGGCGAAAGCCCTCTTCACGGGTCTGTGAACGGTGCTGCGGAAGCGTGTTCCGCCGTCCAGCTTTCCCCGCTCCAAGGGAGTTGCTAGGATCGGTCCGACTCCGACATTCAAGCAAAGCGAGGAATTCCCATGGCTGCCACTCCCAGCGTAGCGTTGGTCTGGTATCTGGTGATCGCCGGCCCGCAAGGCGGCATGGTGGTGCTGCCAAGCACCTTCGACACCCGCGAGCAATGCACCAACGCCATCACCGAATATCAGAAGCAGCCGACGCCGCAGGGCTGGGCCGTGCAATGCGTGCCGAGCGCCTCGCCGTTCACCGATGAGGGGGACGCGGAGACGCCGTCGGCGCAGTAGCGGGGCTAATCTCCCCCCTTGAGGGGGAGATGGCCGCGAAGCGGCCAGAGGGGGTCGTTTCGCATAGAACGCCGAGGCCCCCTCTCGTCATACAAAAGCGTGGCGCTTCACGCGCAGCGCCCCCCTCTGTCGCCTTCGGCGACATCTCCCCCTCAAGGGGGGAGATCAGTTGGCGCTTACGCTCAGCGCCGGCTTGTTGTTGATCGTCTGGAACACCACGCAGTAGCGCTCGGTGAGCTTCATCAGCGAATCGATGCGCTCCTGCGGCTCGTCGGTGTCGAGGTCGAACTTCAGCCTTATCGCGCGAAAGCCGACCGGCGCGTCGCGGGCAACGCCGAGCGTGCCGCGGAAATCGAGGTCGCCCTCGGCTTCGACGCTGGCGTTGCCGAGCTTGAACTCTAGCGCGGTGGCCACAGCCTTCAGCGTCACGCCCGCGCAGGCGACCAACGCCTCCAGCAGCATGTCGCCAGAACATAGTTCCAGGCCCGAGCCGCCGGTGGCTGGATGAAGGCCGGCAACCGCGAGCGCCCTGCCCGTCTCCACCTTGCAGGCGATCGACTGATCGTCCAGCGTGCCGCGCGCTGTCAGCGTAATCAGCGCCTTGGCGGCGTCGTCGCGATAGGCTTCCTTCAGCGGCGCCTGCATGGCCTTGAGTGCGGTGGCGTCCATGGGTGCTGTCCTTTCGGTACCTCTTTGACGGTAGATAGCACATAATTTCAGCTTGGATTCCTCGCCCCGCGAAAGTGGGGAGAGGTGGCTCGGCGAAGCCGAGACGGAAAGGGGAGCGCCCTGCGAGGGCCCCCTCTCCGTCCGCTTCGCGGACACCTCTCCCCGCCTTTGGCGGCGCGAGGAACCCAAGTCTTGTGACGCCCCCTTTGACTTCCCTCGCCCTGGCCATACCTTTGCGATGTCATTCCGCGCGGAGCCGTCATGCGATCCAAGCTCGTCCCCCTTATCCTTCTGGCGCTCGCCGCCTTCGCTCAGCCGGGCTTCGCCGCGGAAGCACCCGAGCGCCCCGCGCCCCAAGGCGGCGTGCTGTCTCTGTTGCCGCCGCCGCAGGTGACCGAGCATTCGATCACGCTTGGCGGGCGCAAGCTGGATTACCAGGCCAAGGCCGGCACGCTCTCGCTCCTGTCGGGCAAGGGCGAAGTCACGGCCGAGATCTTCTATGTCGCCTACACACAGCAGTCGTCCGCCTCGGCGAAGGATCGGCCGGTCACCTTCGTCTTCAATGGCGGGCCAGGCGCGGCGTCTGCCTATCTGCATCTCGGCGCGATCGGGCCACGCATCGTCGAGACAGCCGCCGACGGCGAGTTCCGCCGGCCGCCGCAAAAGCTTATCGACAATCCCGACAGTTGGCTCGATATGAGCGATCTCGTCTTCGTCGATCCGGTCGGCACCGGCTACAGCCGTGAGGCGCCGGGGCATGAAGGCAAGGAGTTCTGGAGCGTCGACGCGGACGCCACCTCGGTCGGCGCCTTCATCCGGCTCTATCTGGCGCAGAACGGCCGGACCGGATCGCCGCTGTTCCTCGTCGGCGAAAGCTATGGCGGCTTTCGCGCCGCGCTGCTTGCCCGCACGCTGCAGGAG
>NZ_RZRX01000351.1:0-4980 GCF_003997405.1 Mesorhizobium sp. M2A.F.Ca.ET.042.01.1.1 | reverse complement strand
CCCGACGACATAGAAGGTGGGAACTACACCCTTTTCCTGAAACAGCGAAATCAGCCGCCAGACGCCGACGCGCGAGCCGTATTCGTAAAGCGATTCCATGTTGCGGTTGCGCAGTCCGAGCACGGCGGGCGACACAGCAAGGTCGGACAGGATCGTCTCGGAAACACCGTCGCCTTCGCCGATCGAGTATTCGGCACCTTCCTCGTAATTGACGACGATGTTGAGCGCCAGTTTCGCGCCACCCGGCCACTCGGCCTGCGGAGGCCGCTCGCCATAGCCGATGAAATCGCGGGCGGGCAGATACGGCATGTCTGACGTTACGTCTTGAAATCCCTCGGATAAAAACCCTTACCAGCATTGCCGGCCGCGCAGGGCGGTGAGCGCGCGCAGCGTGTGATCCATGACGTCCTGCCGCCCGATCGTGATGCGCAGGCAATCGGTCAGGCCGTAACCGGAAAGGCCGCGCACGATGATGTCGGCGCCGCGCAGGGCATTGTCGGCCGCCGCCGCAGCCGCCGTGTCGGCAAAGCGCACCAGGACGAAATTCGTCCGGCTCTCAGGCACCTCGTATCCGGCGGCGCGCAAGCCTTGTGCGAAGCGGTCGCGACTATCAGACGTACGCGCCACGATGCCGCGCGTATAGCTTGGTCCTCGACGGCCGCGACGGCCATGGCGAGGCTGATCGTCGAGACCTGGTTGGAATTCTGCATCTTGCGCACCTCGGCGGCGATCTGGGGCGCGAACAACCCCCAGCCGACGCGCGCGCCGGCCAGCCCGTATGCCTTGGACAGACTGCGCAGGACGACGGTGTCGCCGCGTCCGGCTAGCGCGAAGACGGCTTGCGGATCCTGATCGTCGAATTCGCCATAGGCCTGGTCGATCATCAGGAGAACATCGCCGGGAAGCGCCGCGCGCAGGAGCAGCACCTCGGTGTTTCTGATGCGCGTGCCGGTCGGGTTGCCCGGATTGCAGACGAAGACGATGCGCGTCGCCGGCGTGAGAGCCGCCAGGATGGCGTCGACAGAGACCTCAAAGCCGCGCTCCTGCGCCTTGACATAGGCCGCCCCGACACGCGCGGCCGCCGAGGCGGCAAAATTATAGGCGTAGCTGGTGGCGAGCACGTCGACGCCCGGACCGGCGAAGGCCGCAATGGTACAGGCGATCAGCTCCATCGAGCCGGCACCACAGAGGACAAGGTCGCGCTCGACCCCATAGGTTTTCGCGATCGCGTCGCGCAGCAAGGTCCAGTCCGGGTCCGGATAAAGATGGCTGCGCGCGACGGCGTCACGCCCGGCCTCGATCGCCTTGAGGCTGGGCGGGAAGGCGCTCTCGTTCTGCGCCAGCGTCGCCCGGTCATAGCCGCCGAAATTCGCCAGCGCGAAAGCGGACATGGCCTCGATGTGGGCGGCGGCTTTCAAGGGCACGGCATAAAGGTCCGGCTATCGGCTTGGAGGTGAGGTGTTGCGAAGGAAGGCTAAGGCAGGGCGGTGAAGCCGCAAAGCAAAATTCGCCGGCACAATGGCTATGGGAATTTGGCCCATGCGGGGTGGGAGGGGGCGGTCCTTTCCTCAATTAGGGGGACAGCCAGCTTTGTGCTGCTCAGTGTTTTCGCCAGAGATGGCTACATGTCGTATCGGGGCACCATCTTCGGTGACCGCAGTTCCTGGGCCATTTTTGCCGCCTGGAAGATTGTCATAAGGACGTAGGTCGTTTCACCCTCGGTCGAATTTATGGCCAAGACCACTCGGCCAATCTCGTCACTCATGGCGCAAGACCAATCCTTGACTGCAATCGCCCGCTTCCCCGCCATGTGCCCCTGCCTTTCCTTCGCGAGGTTATTTGGCGTCGTGAAGAGCAGCAATTTGGACTGAATGCCCATTGCGTTGGGCCTAACGTCGTTGGCTAACGAGCAAGCCAGTGCTTCTGAATTTCAGCAGCCCGTGGCTGGATGCAAAAGGAAGGCGCGCTGTCACCGTAATCTTGCTATCGGTATCGAGATTGTCATCAACTCTGCGCGGCGTTCAGGGTTTAAACGCGTCGCGATTGACGGTGATGGCTGGGGGCTTCCACCCGAAGCCTCCAGGCATATCCAACGCAGCGCTACGGAAACTTCGCTCGACTTCAGCGGTATAGGTGCCGTCGTTCTCGAAACGGTCCCAGAGAATGAAGCCGATAATGAGCGCGATGACGAACAGGGGCCAACGCATCGGACAGTCCCTCAGATGCCCGACCGATATTATCAGCCAGTGGACCATAAATACAAGCTATTGCTAATATATAATATATAGTGACTTGGCGCGACAGCTATCTATGACCGGGAACTACGACCGGTCGCCAGGTTGCCGGCTGGGCGAATCGCCCAAGTCTGGACTGGGGGCACGAAAATTCCATCGCCGATGCGCCCTCTGCAGGCCGATCCGCTTATCAAAAACGCGATCCATGGTGCCAAGTCTACCCTTCGAGCGGTTCCGGTGTAGATCGGCACCCAGCGAAGTCGAGTTGTATAGATATACCGCAGATCAGCCGATTTTGGCTGCTCTGAAAAACTTTGAAGATCTTGGAATTGTTGGCTCCCCGGGCCGGATTCGAACCAGCGACCAACCGGTTAACAGCCGGTTGCTCTACCACTGAGCTACCGGGGAACGGAGGCTCTGACGTGAGTGGCGCAGCCTATAGCAAACACCTTTCGGCTTTGCAAAGCAGCATTTCGCAATTTTTCTCCAGTTTTTGATGCGGCTATTTGTGCCATCGTTCGGCGTGCCCACATATGAAGGGCTTCACACCGGCACGGAACAAAGCGGCCGGTGATCGCCTTGACATGGCTTAGGCAGCGGATGGGATTGGTTTGAATGACCGCAGCGGACGATGACGACGCACCGGCACGGAAGATTTCGATCTTCGGCCGCGAGTTCACCATGCCGCGCTCGCGCGGCTGGCGAATCGCCATCGGCATGCTGCTTACCCTTGGCGGGCTTCTGGGCTTTCTGCCGATACTCGGCTTCTGGATGATTCCGCTCGGTCTCCTGGTGCTTTCTTATGAATTCGCGATGATCCGTCGCCACCGGCGGCGTTTCATCGTCTGGTGGGAACGTCGGCGTCGACCCGACTGAGAGGCAGGGACGGCTGCGCCACGGCGATGCCGGAGTCGCGACAACCGATTGGTAATCACCACTTTGGCCGTTCCATGCGAAAGCATCGGGAATGACGCGGCGCCGCTTGACGACCTTTGAGCGTCAACATAATGAGTTCGCTCGGAACGCCGGGAGCATTGCGAGGCCTCGTGGCGGAGTGGTTACGCAGAGGACTGCAAATCCTTGCACCCCGGTTCGATTCCGGGCGAGGCCTCCAGATGCTTGCGGGCTCCAGCGCAATCGCGCCGGAGCGGGGGTTCCGGTTGAAGTTTAGCCGCGCGTTTGGCGCGGGGAGCGGATTGTTGGGACATGAGCGCTGATTTTTCCGAACGCCGCGTGAAGATGGTCGACGGCCAGATCCGCACCACCGATGTCACCAGCGCGCCCCTGATCGAAGCGATGCTGACCGTCCCGCGCGAGGCGTTTGTCGGCCCCGGGCAGCGGGATCTGGCCTATATCGACGAAGACATCCGCATTTCGGACGGCGCCAATGGCAGCGGCGCACGCTACCTGATGGAGCCGTCGCCGCTCGCCAAGCTTTTGCAGCTGGCCGAGATCGATGCGAGTGATTCGGTGCTCGATGTCGGTTGCGGCAGCGGCTATTCCGCCGCATTGCTGTCCAGGCTTGCCCGGTCCGTGGTGGCGTTGGAGAGCGATCCCGCGCTGGCGGAGACCGCGAAATCCACGCTTTCCAGCCTTGGCTGCCAGAATGTCACGGTCATCACCGGGCCGCTGCCGCAGGGGCATGCCGCTAAAGCGCCTTACAACGTCATCTTCATTGGTGGCAGCGTCGAGGAAGTGCCGCCGGCGCTGCTCGACCAGCTTGCGGAAGATGGACGTCTGGTTGTGGTGGAAGGACAAGGCAACTCTGGCGTGGCCCGGCTGTTTTTTAAGGCCGGGGGGGTTGTAACCGGCAGACGGGCCTTTAATGCGGCAATTAAGCCACTACCGGGCTTCGAACGTGCTCACGCGTTTGAATTCTGAGCGTTTTTGCCTTGCAGCGAAGGCGCTGTCATGATCGCTTGCGCCTGACAATCGTTGCTGATTTGGTTAACCGTGAGTTATCGGGAGCCTATCAGCGGGGGAACGATAGACAACGCGGCGCCGGTCGATCCGTAAGGGTAGGCTGACGTGGCGTGGTTCCCATGTAAACGAATGAGGGAAATAACGTGCCGCCCCGACACAAAAGAGTTTTAGCAGCTATTCTCGTTTCCGCGACGGCGCTTTCGCCGCTGGCCGCCTCCGCCGAGACCATTACGGGCGCTCTCGCCAAAGCCTACCAGTACAATTCGCAGCTCAACGCTGCTCGCGCCGGCGTGCGCGTCACCGATGAGGGTGTTGCCATCGCCAAGTCGGGCTGGCGCCCGACCGTCACTGGTTCGGCCAACATCGAC
This sequence comes from Mesorhizobium sp. M2A.F.Ca.ET.042.01.1.1, assembly GCF_003997405.1. Classification (NCBI taxonomy): domain Bacteria; kingdom Pseudomonadati; phylum Pseudomonadota; class Alphaproteobacteria; order Hyphomicrobiales; family Phyllobacteriaceae; genus Mesorhizobium; species Mesorhizobium sp. M2A.F.Ca.ET.042.01.1.1. The sequence goes on along the minus strand of NZ_RZRX01000351.1, from coordinate 455 downwards.
TACACCAACACGCACGGATTTGGCACCAGCAGGAGACTGACGACCGGCAGCTTCGGCGTGCAGATCAACCAGACGCTATTCGACGGCTTTCAGACCAAGAACAATGTCGCCGCCGCCGAATCGCAGGTGAAGGCTTCGGTCGAAAGCCTGCGCAACACCGAAGAGAACATCCTGTTCAACGCGGCGAGCGCCTATATGGACGTGATTCGCGACCGCCAGGTCGCGGTGCTGACCGAGCAGAACCTGCAGTTCCTGACCGAGCAGGCGCGCGCCGCCCGCTCGCGCTTCGAGGTCGGCGAGGGCACCCGCACCGACGTCGCCCAGGCCGATGCCTCGCGGGCGACGGCGGTGGCGCAGTTGAGCGCCGCCCGCGCGACCGCTCTGGCGAGCGCCGCCACCTACCACCAGATCGTCGGCGACGAGCCGGGCAAGCTGAAGGCGGCTTCGCCGCTGGG
>NZ_RZRX01000350.1:0-5068 GCF_003997405.1 Mesorhizobium sp. M2A.F.Ca.ET.042.01.1.1 | reverse complement strand
ATCATCTTCGATGATGCCGACATTGACGGTGCTGTTGACGGTGCGGTCCAGGCGAAGTTCCGCAATGCCGGCCAGACCTGCGTTTCCGCGAACCGCATTTACGTCCAATCGAGCGTTCACGATGAGTCCGCCGAGAAATTGTGGAGAAGGTCCGGCACTTATCAGTGGTCCGACGTCTACTCCCGGAGCGAAGCCGTCGCCAACCCAAGATCGAGTCCCACATCGCAGATGATAATTCGATGCGGGGCCGAACGATAAATATGCATGCTTTGGCCACCCCGAGGCAGGGCTCATTGAGATGATCCGACCGCCTTGGAACAAAGATGGGGTAGAGCAGATGAAGCGTTGGCAGCGTGTCTCCATTCGACGCGAGCGCTTAGGATGGGATCACGATCATTCGCATCACGCGCAGCCGCAAGGGCGATGCCATGGCTACTTTGGAATCGTTGAAGTGGTTTGAGCCGGACAGTCACAAATACACCCGTTACGCCGCGGCTCAGGAAACGGGGCGGCGTCCGGCGGTGGAGGTGCTCGCTGACTTAAAAAGGGTGCGGGCAGTCGTTGCGCTTGAGAGCGACGACATTTGGGATCCGGCACGGGGTGACCTGCTGCCAATCGGCAGTTAACAGGGTCCGACAAAAGTGTGCACAACATGCTGCTGAAGTGGCCTCCGGAAGCGCTACCGGAAGTTACGCGTCTTGAACTTGATAGGGTCGATATGGTCATACTGCATCGACGATGTCGCGCCCCTTCGGCATGCCGCGCGGATCGATGCCCGATCCGCCGTGATGAGCCTCGTCCCTCGGCCGTGCGGCAACGGAAACGGCGTCTTGCGGTTTCCCACGCTGGCCAGCCCGGCCGACAGATCGGTCAGCTCGTGGGCGACGAGGTGCACCACCTCCTCTTCCGTCGGATGCGTCCGCGGACGCCGAGCATGGCCGAAGCAAGAAGCACGCGCCGGAATTTCTCGAGAGATCTTGACCCAGACGACGACGTTTGCCGCACCCGTCTCATCCTCCAGAGGAACATGAAGCCTTTGGCCGAGCCCGGCCGCTGCCGGACCAGCACCAGGCCGGCGGCCTCGAGCCAGCTTCTGCCTCGCGCCTGCATAGCATCCTGACAGGTCACGGTGCGGCGCCGGTTAGGCGGCACGCCGATTTTGGCAACGCTAGCCTGTGAACTGAAGAATGAAGGTCGGACTTGCGGCACATCGATTAGGTTCAAATGATAAGTTGCTGCCCGGCGAGGTCGTTTCAGCGCATCTCGACTGGTGGGTCGGCAAGACAATGCGGAACGGAAATGATCGCAGGCGTAAAGGACGGCTTTCGGGGCCGGAAGCTTCAGGCCTGGAACCGGACCCCAGTTTGGCGCAAGCATCGTGGCCTCCGCCCGGTCAGGCATTCACCGGCTCGCGAAATGCCAATTGATTCTGCTTAACCGGGCATACCTAAACGGCCACTTGCGTTCCGATCTCGACCACACGTCCGGTCGGGATCTGGAAATACTCCGTCGCGTCGGCGGCCGTGCGCGCCAAGCCGATGAACAGCTTGTCCTGCCACACCGGCATGCCGGAGTTGGGTGACGCCTTGAGCGAGCGACGCGACAGGAAGAAGGACGTCGTCATGATGTCGAACTTCCAACCCTGCTTGCGGCAGATCGCCAGCGCACGCGGGATGTTAGGCTGTTCCATGTAGCCGAAGGTCAGTGTCACCCGCATGAACAGCTCATTGATCGTTTCCATCTTGATCCGCTCGCTGTCGGGCACCACGGGCTGCTGCGCCGTCACCACAGAGAGGATGACGTTCTGTTCGTGCAGCGCCTTGTAGTGCTTCAGGCTGTGCATCAACGCGGTCGGCGCACTGGCGGGATCGCTGGTCAGGAACACGGCCGTACCGGACACCAGCTGCGGTTTCTTCTTCAACAGATTGCCCGCAAGGAAATCGAGCGGAATCTGGTTCCTGCGCGTCTTGTCAAATAGATACCTGCTGCCTCTTATCCAAGTCCACATGGTCATCACGATCACTGCGGCAATGGCAAGCGAGGCCCAGCCGCCTTCGAATACCTTGACGATGTTAGCTGCAAAGAAGCCGGTATCGATGAAGACGAACACCGCCATTAAGGCTATCGCGACGCCGAGCGGCCATTTCCAGATGCGCGTCATCACAACAAAAAGCAGTATGTTCGTCACCAGCATATTGCCGGTCACCGAAATACCGTAGGCCGAGGCCAGCCGGCTGGATTCGCCGAAGCCGACCACCAGCAGCATCACCACCAGCGCCAGCATCAGGTTGATGCGCGGCAGATAGATCTGGCCCGACTGTTTTTCCGACGTGTGCTGGATGACGAAACGCGGCAGCATGTTGAGCTGTACCGCTTGCCTGGTCAGCGAAAAGGCGCCGGAGATCACCGCCTGGCAGGCGATCACGGTCGCCGCCGTGGCAAGCACGACCATCGGAATAAGCGTCCAGCCCTGGTTCATCTCGAAGAACGGATGACCGACAACGCCGCCATTTGCCAGCACGAAGGCGCCTTGCCCGACATAATTGAGCAACAGACAAGGGAACACGATCGCCAGCCAGGCGAGCACGATCGGCTTGCGGCCGAAATGGCCGAGGTCGGCGTAGAGCGCCTCGGCTCCGGTGACGGCGAGGAAGACTGCACCAACCGTAACGAAGGCGACGTCAGGCGAGTTGACCAGGAACGACACGATGTAATGCGGGCTGATTGCCAGCAGGATTTCCGGGTCGTCCATGATGTGGTTGAGCCCGGAAAGGCCGATGGCCAGGAACCACAGCGCGGTAACGGGTCCGAACACCAATCCTACGCCGCCGGTGCCAAACCGCTGTACCGCAAACACGATCGCCAGGATGGCCAGTGTCAGCGGCACCACATAGGGCTGGAACGTCGGCGTGACGACATTCATACCTTCGACCGCCGACAGTACCGAGATTGCCGGCGTAATGACGGCGTCGCCAAAAAAAAGCGCCGCGCCGACGATGCCGATGCCGATGCCGATGCCGAGGATCACCGCAGAGCAGGTCGGGAAACTGTTGCGCGCCAGCGCCATAAGCGACAGCACTCCGCCCTCGCCTCGATTGTCGGCGCGGAGCACGAACATGATGTATTTGATCGTCACGGTGATCGTCAGGGACCAGATGATCAGCGAGAGTACGCCGAGGATGTCGCCACGGCTGGCGACGTTGCCACCCGCTGATGCATGCAACGCCTCGCGAAATGCATAGATCGGGCTGGTGCCTATATCGCCATAAACGACACCTAGTGCGCCCGACATCAGCGCCTTGGTGCTGTGCTGCTCGACCTCAGAATGGCTCGATTGTTCGACAGGTTCTGCCTCGTTACCAGCATTGGTAAGGGCCATGGACGACACTCCGATAAGCGCGCGGTGCTCTACGCTTGCTGCACTGCAATATCAAGTTCCGTCACGTAATGTCTGCCGTCTCGCCTGTCGTTGCTCGCCTTGGTAGACTCGCCAGCCCGCAGCCCTACCGAGCAGCAATAGCGCCCCGGCAGAACCCTCAATCGCCCAGATCAATGAATGGTTATCGCCCACAGTGCCCCCCCGCGATGCGGCCGATGGCGACCAGGGTGTCGTGGGCGCACAAGGATGGCGCTTTCCTGATGACGCCGTGCTCCAGGTGTGATCGCACCGTTGCTGCGCAAGCCATTTACTTGCTCGTCCCAGCGAGGACCGTGGCCAACTGGAACGCAGGGCCACGCCGCTCACCGGCCGCACTTTGCGGCGCAGATAACGATTCGATCTCCGCGGCGAGATTCTGGTTGAAGAAGCCACCAAGCTTGTCGAAGGACACACGGTCGTAATATCGACATGCCAGTATCCGCAACCCAGAAAAGCTCCTTGGGCTCCGCTGCGCGCGCCACGAACAACCCGATCTTCTCTGCGAAGAGGACGCCGTAATCCTTCAGGTTGAAGCCAAACCGGGGGGCGGCCGTGACGTATGGGCGAAGGGCTAGGAGGCGGGTTCGGTGAGGAACGGCATTGATGTCCACGCCGTCTCCTGGAAAGACAGAGGAATGCGGTGTCACCGACTGGCGCCGGAGGTTGATCCGGTGATTAGGAGGAGCACTCGTTGTCGGATTCTCGACGATGTCGGACATCTGACACAACGCTGCCAGAGCGATCACGTTGTTCCGAAACGATTTTCCCAGTTGGCACGACAATTGCGGTCCTATGCGCAAAAGCACTGCGATGCCGCACCGACTGGAAGAACTCATCAATGATCACGCTTTTCGAACATGTGGGCGCCGCTACCAACACTAAGCGTTCCCGATCAAACGGAAGCCTCTATCCCTTCTTTCTGAAGGCTGTCCGGACATGAACGCATTTGATGTCCGTCCAACGCTGGATGCTCCCGACGACGATCTCTATCTTTGGCTTGAAGATGTGGAAGGCGAGCGGGCACTTGCCTGGGCCGCCGGCCAGTCGGCAAAGACCCTGAAGCACTTCAGTGGAACGCAGTTCGAGCGCGACCGCGCGACTCTGAAGGCAGGCCTGTTCCCTAAGCGGCGTCGCATCTCCCCCGGCCGAGTCGCATGGCTTGAATCCGATATCAGGGCTTGGATGGAAACTAGATCTGAGAGCCGCACCGCATGAATGTAGCCTCCCAATATCTTCTCCCGTCTGTGGCGCATCACGAAGCCGGGCACGCGGTGGCCGCCATCGTTTTGCACCGTCAGATGTTCGACGACGACCGTGAACTCCCTGCTTTCTCAAGTGTTAGTATTTACCCCGACGCCGGTGACGGAGAGTGCGGTGGTTTTGTCGAAGGCACGGTTTTCTATTCAGCGCAAGGATTCACCTCGGAGCTAAAGCCGATTTTCGAGAACGATATGGATCGACATTTCCAACGCGATGAAGCGATCCAAGAGATAGTTGCGTGTCTGGCAGGTCCTTTTGCAGAATCCGCATTCGAAGGCTATCTGGACCCGCGCGATATGGCGATGAATGCGTCCGATGGGAATGAGGGGAGCAGCGACTACGCGGATGCCAAGCGAATCTATGGTGAGTTGCGGTTCCTGATGCCGCGCC
>NZ_RZRX01000034.1:0-35595 GCF_003997405.1 Mesorhizobium sp. M2A.F.Ca.ET.042.01.1.1 | reverse complement strand
AGATGAAGGAGCTCGGGCAGTTCTGAGCTGATCACGGCGATCGCCAGCCCGTCGCCGGCGAGCTTGAAGATGAGGTCGTAGATCTCGCGCTTGGCGCCGACATCGATGCCGCGCGTGCTTCTGCTCGACGAGCCGACGCGCGGCATCGATGTCGGCGCCAAGCGCGAGATCTACGACCTCATCTTCAAGCTCGCCGGCGACGGGCTGGCGATCGCCGTGATCAGCTCAGAACTGCCCGAGCTCCTTCATCTGGCCGACCGCATCCTGGTCATGGCGGAGGGCCGCCAGCGCGGCATCCTGTCCCGCACCGAAGCCAGCGAGGAGGCGATCATGCGGCTTGCCGCGCCCAGAAGGACCGCGAGACCTGCCGCATGAACCTTATCAGCCTTGTCTCCCGCACCAAGCTTTACTGGGGGCTGATCGCCATCTTCCTGATCGGCGTCTTCGGCTCGCCGATCAGTTCCAAGGGCAACAACATCTTCCTGTCCTACGGCAACCTGCTCGACGTGCTGCGCCAGGTGTCGACCACCGGCCTCATCGCCACGGGGATGACGGCGGTGATCCTGACCGGCGGCATCGATCTGTCCGTCGGCTCGCTGATGGCGATCTGCTCGGTCGTCTGCGCCATGCTGCTCACCGTGCCGGGCGTCACGCCATCGGCGGCGCTTGGCGTGCCAACGACAGCGCTGGTCGCCTTGTGCCTCGGCGCGCTCATCACCCGCTTCATCCTGCTCAACATCCAGAAATCCCGCGCCGACGGGGACGCCGGGCGCGACGCGCGGCTGGACACGACGCGCGGGCTGGTCATCCCGGGCGTCGTCGGCGTGATCCTTTGCGGCCTCTCGCTGTGGTATCTGCTGCCGCAGGTCGAGACCAAGTTCGGCGTGCTCGGCGTGCTTCTGGTGGCGCCTTGCGTCGGCTTGCTGTTCGGCACCATCAACGGCTTCATCATCGTCGCCGGCCGCCTGCAGCCCTTTATCGTCACGCTGGCGATGATGGTGACGGCGCTTGGCATCGCCAGGCTGACGGCCGGCCAGAACAATGCGGTGCTGCCGGTCTATACCGGCTCCAACGCCACGGAAGAGTTCGAGATCCTGCGCTCGCTGGTGTTCGGCGTCGTGCCGATGCCAGGCCTGTTCTTCCTCGGCGCGGTCCTGATCTATGGCGCGGTGCTGCGGTTCACGCCCTTCGGCCGCTATGTCTACGCCATCGGCGGCAATGAGGAGGCGGCCAGGCTTTCCGGCATCGCGGCGGGACGCGTCAAGATCGCCACCTATGCGGTGTCCGGCCTACTCGCCGGCATCGCGGCGGTGCTCTACGTGGCGCAATACCGGCAAGGCAAGCCGGATGCCGGCGCGGGGCTGGAGCTCGACGCCATCGCCGCCGTGGTCATCGGCGGCACCAGCCTGATGGGCGGGCGAGGCAGCCTGATCGGCACCTTCTGCGGCGTGCTGATCTTCGGACTGCTGTCCAACATCCTGCAACTGCACAACATCAATTCGAACCTTCAGCTGGTGCTGAAGGGGGCGATCATCATCGGCACGGTGCTCGTTCAGGAGCGCAACGCCGGCGACATCTTAAGCTATCTGCGCCTGCCCGGCGGACGGGCGGCGCAAAAGGAAACGGCCGCGGCCAAGCGGCCGTCACAGGAGACCTCGTCTCTATAATCCGGAGGAAACAGGACCATGAAACGACGTGAAATGCTGAAGCTCGCCACTTTCGCGGCGGCACTTCTGACGACCACCGCAATTCTGTCCGGCAACCATGCCTTTGCCCAGGACAAGAAGTGGAAGATCGGCTTCTCGCAGGTGACGACCATCGAGCCCTGGCGCGCCCAGTTCAACAAGGACATCATCGCCGAGGCCGCCAAGCATCCGGAAGTCGAGCTGATCATCACCGACGGCGAGGACAAGACCGAGAAGCAGGTCGCCGACGTCGAGAACCTGATCCGCCAGGAGGTCGACGCGCTGCTGGTGTCGCCGAAGGAATCGGCCGGCCTCACCGGCGTCGTGCAGCAGGCGATCGACGCCAAGATCCCGGTCTTCGTGCTCGACCGCAATGTCGACACCAAGGACTACACGCAGTTCGTCGGCGGCGACAACAAGCTGATCGGCCGCGCGGCGGGCGAATATGCCGTCGAGCTCCTGGGCGGCAAAGGCAAGGCGGCCGGCAATGTCGTCGAGATCTGGGGCGGCATGGGCACGCAGCCGGCGCATGACCGCCATGACGGTTTCCATGAATTCACCGACAAGGAGCCGGGCATCAAGTACCTGCTCGACCAGCAGTCGGGCGACTGGAAGCAGGACCAGGCCTACAACATCATGGCCAACGCGCTGAAGACCAACGAGAAGATCGACCTCGTCTACGGCCACAACGATCCGATGGCCTATGGCGCCTATCTCGCGGCCAAGGATGTCGGGCGCGAGAAGGGTATCAAGTTCATCGGCATCGACGGCCTGCCCAACGAAGGCGTGCAGATGGTGAACAAGGGCGAGCTGACGGCGACCTTCACCTATGTCACGCCGGGCGCCGAGGGCCTGCGCCAGGCGATCAAGTTCCTGAACGGCGAGAAGGTCGAGAAGACCATCACGCTGCCGACGGAAAGGATCACCAAGGAAAACGCTGCCAAGATCCTCAAGGACAACGGGCTCTAAGTCCGGAACCCTGCCGGGCCACGCGCCCGGCAGGGTTCTGCCCGAGCGCGAGGCGCTCCCATTCCTTGGCCGCCGGATGCGCGAAGCGTCGCCGAGACGCTAATTTTCCGGCCTTTCGCGACCGAAAGTCACGCCCGCCGAGGCGAGCGTTGCCCTCGCCGGACGACGGCTGCACGCACCGCCAGCGGCGCCACGTCCAAAAAAGCCAGCCCGAACAATGTGATAGCGTGAGCTCGCGCCGAGCGCGCCGCAAAGCGCGGCGGATCGCTTCCCAAACCTTGCCCGAGACAATGAACAGCTTGCGCAGAATGCTTGCGCCCCGTATCGGCTGTTCTTATATACGCCCCAGCCGTCCCGGCCCCCGAAAACCGGTGACCAAGACGGGATTTCTTGTGAACAGGGGCTTTCGTCGGAACGCCTTTTGAAGGGTCCTGAGAGCCTGCTTAGAGGAGAGACTAGAACAATGGCAAAAGTTATCGGTATCGATCTCGGCACCACCAATTCCTGCATCGCCATCATGGATGGCAAGGACCCCAAGGTGATTGAGAACGCTGAGGGCGCGCGCACGACGCCTTCCATCGTCGCCATCTCGAATGACGGCGAACGCCTCGTCGGCCAGCCGGCCAAGCGCCAGGCGGTCACCAATCCTGAAAACACCATCTTCGCGGTCAAGCGCCTGATCGGCCGCCGCTATGACGACCCGGTGACGGAGAAGGACAAGAAGCTTGTCCCCTACAAGATCGTCAAGGGCGACAATGGCGACGCCTGGGTCGAGGCCGGCGGCAAGAAGCAGTCGCCCAGCCAGATCTCGGCCATGATCCTGCAGAAGATGAAGGAGACGGCGGAAGCCTATCTCGGCGAGAAGGTCGAGAAGGCGGTCATCACCGTCCCGGCCTATTTCAACGACGCCCAGCGCCAGGCGACCAAGGACGCCGGCAGGATCGCCGGCCTTGAGGTGCTGCGCATCATCAACGAGCCGACGGCTGCCGCGCTTGCCTACGGCCTGGAAAAGAAGGACGGCAAGACCATCGCCGTCTATGACCTTGGCGGCGGCACCTTTGACATTTCCGTGCTCGAGATCGGCGACGGCGTGTTCGAGGTGAAGTCGACCAATGGCGACACCTTCCTCGGCGGCGAGGACTTCGACATGCGGCTCGTCGAATATCTGGCGGCCGAGTTCAAGAAGGAACAGGGCATCGACCTCAAGGCCGACAAGCTCGCGCTGCAGCGCCTGAAGGAAGCGGCCGAAAAGGCCAAGATCGAGCTGTCGTCGACGACGCAGACCGAGATCAACCTGCCCTTCATCACCGCCGACGCCACTGGCCCGAAGCACCTGACGATGAAGCTCACCCGGGCGAAGTTCGAAAGCCTGGTCGAGGATCTCGTGCAGCGCACGATCGAGCCCTGCAAGGCGGCGCTCAAGGACGCCGGCCTGAAGGCCGGCGAGATCGACGAAGTAGTCCTGGTCGGCGGCATGACTCGCATGCCCAAGATCCAGGAGATCGTGAAGCAGTTCTTCGGCAAGGAGCCGCACAAGGGCGTCAACCCGGATGAGGTCGTCGCGCTCGGCGCCGCCATCCAGGCCGGCGTGCTGCAGGGCGACGTCAAGGACGTGCTGTTGCTCGACGTGACGCCGCTGTCGCTGGGTATCGAGACGTTGGGTGGCGTGTTCACCCGACTGATCGAGCGCAACACGACGATCCCGACCAAGAAGAGCCAGACCTTCTCGACCGCCGAGGATTCGCAGTCGGCTGTGACGATCCGCGTCTTCCAGGGCGAGCGCGAAATGGCGGCGGACAACAAGCTGCTCGGCCAGTTCGACCTGGTCGGCATCCCGCCGGCGCCGCGCGGCGTGCCGCAGATCGAAGTCACCTTCGACATCGACGCCAACGGCATCGTCAACGTCTCGGCCAAGGACAAGGGCACCGGCAAGGAGCACCAGATCCGCATCCAGGCTTCGGGCGGCCTGTCCGACGCCGACATCGAGAAGATGGTGAAGGACGCCGAGGCCAATGCCGACGCCGACAAGAAGCGCCGTGCCCTGGTGGAGGCCCGCAACCAGGCCGAAGCGCTGGTGCATTCGTCCGAGAAGTCGCTGAAGGATTATGGCGACAAGGTCTCGGATGCTGACCGCACCGCGATCTCCGACGCCATCGCCGCGCTGAAGACCGCCGCCGAAGGCGACGATCCGGCCGATATCGAGGCCAAGTCGCAGTCGCTCGCCGAAGTGTCGATGAAGCTCGGCCAGGCCATGTACGAGGCCTCGCAGAAGGAAGCGGCCGAAGCCGACGCCAAGGCGGATGCCGCCAAGGATTCGGACGTGGTCGACGCCGACTTCGAGGAAATCGACGAAGACGACGACAAGAAGAAGTCGGCCTGAGCCGGCTGACGGCGAATAAGTGCAAAAGCCCGGCGCAAAGCCGGGCTTTTTTGCAACCTTCGTTGAAAAAGTACGGGCCTGCTTGAAAAAGTGACGGAAAAAACCGGAGCGAGCCTGCTTGGTACTAGCATCCGGGAAACATCGCTCCTAAATCCAAGGCCATGCCGGCAAACGTCGCCAACAATGCTTGAAGACATTGAGCATCCGGACAGCGGGAAAAAATGAAAGCTGATTTCTACGAAACGCTGGGCGTGCAAAAAGGCGCCGACGAAAAGGAACTCAAGAGCGCTTTTCGCAAGCTCGCCATGCAGTTCCATCCCGACCGCAACCCCGGCGACCATGCCTGCGAGCACAAGTTCAAGGAAATCAACGAAGCCTACGAGACGCTGAAGGACCCGCAGAAGCGCGCCGCCTATGACCGCTTCGGTCACGCCGCCTTCGAGGGCGGCATGAACGGCGCGGCACACGGCTTCGGCGCCGGCGGTTTCGCCGACATCTTCGAGGATATTTTCGGCGACATGATGGGCGGCCGCCAGCGCCGCTCGTCGGGCGGTCGCGAGCGCGGCGCCGACCTGCGCTACAACATGGAAATCACGCTGGAAGAGGCCTTTTCCGGCAAGACCGCGCAGATCCACGTGCCGGCTTCCATCTCCTGCTCGGAATGCTCCGGCAGCGGCGCCAAGCCCGGCACGCAGCCGGTGACCTGCTCGATGTGCCACGGCCACGGCAAGGTGCGCGCCACGCAAGGTTTCTTCTCGATCGAGCGCACCTGCCCGCAATGCCAGGGCCGCGGCCAGACGATCAAGGACCCCTGCCCGAAATGCGCTGGACAGGGCCGCGTCACCGAGGAGCGCTCGCTGTCGGTCAACATCCCGGCCGGCATCGAGGACGGCACCCGCATCCGGCTTGCCAATGAGGGCGAGGCCGGCCTGCGCGGCGGCCCGTCCGGCGACCTTTACATCTTCCTAGCGGTGAAGCCGCACGAATTCTTCCAGCGCGATGGCGCCGATCTCTATTGCAAGGTGCCGATCTCGATGACGACGGCCGCGCTTGGCGGCTCCTTCGAGGTCACCACGCTCGACGGCACGCAGACCAAGGTGAAAGTGCCGGAAGGCACGCAGAACGGCCGCCAGTTCCGCCTCAAGGGCAAGGGCATGCCGGTGCTGCGCCAGCCCAATGTCGGCGACCTCTACATCCAGACGGCGGTCGAGACGCCGCAGAATCTTTCGCGCCGCCAGCGCGAATTGCTGGAAGAGTTCGAGCAGCTCTCCTCGAAGGACAACTCGCCTCAGTCGAGCGGCTTCTTCGCCCGCATGAAGGACTTCTTCGAGTCGTTCGGCGAAAACTGATCGTCACAGCCAGCATTGCGCACGGCATGGGAGGGCAATCCGCTTCCCAAGCGTCATCAACACCTTATGCCAGCTTGGCGCCTTGCCTTGTCCCACCCACCTGCTAAGTAGCGGATCGGGGGGCGAGCATTGAGGAGAGCTCTGATGGCACGTAGTCCCGGATTGCGCAAAGCGCTGGCGGAAAAATTCGACGACGAGCTGAAGTTCTTCAAAGGCTGGATGGACAAGCCGAAAACGGTCGGCTCGATCGTTCCAACCAGTTCCATCACCGCCCGCAAGATGGCCTCGATCGTCAATCCGAGATCTGGCCTGCCCGTGCTTGAAGTGGGGCCAGGCACCGGCGTCATCACCCGCGCCATCCTCGCCCAGGGCGTGAAGCCGGAAAACCTCTACGCGGTCGAGTATTCGACCGACTTCGTGCGCCATCTGCGCGGGCTCTATCCCGGCGTCAATGTGATCGAGGGCGATGCCTTCAATCTCAATGCCACGCTCGGCGACAAGCGCGACATGGTGTTCGATTCGGTCGTCTCCGGCGTGCCGCTGCTCAATTTCCCGGTCACCCAGCGCATCGCCTATATCGAAAGCCTGCTCGACCGCATTCCGCATGGACGGCCGATCGTGCAGCTGACCTACGGCCCGCTGTCGCCGATCCCGGCCGGGCGCGGCGACTACACCGTCGAGCATTTCGATTTCATCTTCCGCAACATCCCGCCGACGCAGCTGTGGATTTATCGGCGGCCGTCGCACTAGGGTGCGCCGATATTCAGGTGAGGCCGGCCTGCAAATGGCGGCTTCCTGCGCTTCCGGTGCTCACGTACTTTAAGTACGCTCCGCTCCGGTTCTCGGAAGCCACCATTTTCGACTGGCCTGACCTGAATCTCGGCACACCCGGCAGGCGCAGATCGCCGAATTCGGTTTTGATTTCTGCCACCACTCGTTGATTTGCGCTCCCCTTGGCTGTACCTGTCCCCGAACAAGGGTGGCCCATGGCAGTGATCCCACGAATCCTCGTCTTCGCCGGCTCGGTCCGAACCGGCGCCTATAGCGGCCGGACCGCCGACGTGGCGCAGAAGGAACTGGCCATCCAGGGCGCGGAGGTGACGCGAATCTCGCTCGGCGACTATCCGCTGCCGATCATGGACGAGGATCTGGAAAAGGAACGAGGCATCCCCGAGAACGCGCTCAGGCTCGGCCGTCAGATCGCCGCGCATGATGGGCTTTTGATCGCGACGCCCGAATATAACGGCTCGATCCCGCCATTGCTCAAGAACGCGATCGACTGGGTGAGCCGGATACGGCGAGAGGGCAGCCGCACCTTCAGGCCCCTGGCCGGCAAGCCGGTCGCCCTCTGCTCGTCCTCCGAGGGCAAGTTCGCCGGCATACGCTGCATCAACCACCTGCGCGCGGTGCTGGTGCGCTGCCAGATGGAGGTGATCACGCCGGAATGCTCGGTCTCCGAGGCCGACGAAGCTTTCGCCGAGGACGGACAGTTCAGGGACGCCAGACTACACCAATCGATGGAGCGCCTATGCCGTACACTGATGGAAACCTCGCGCATGCGGTCGACCCGGATCGAGGCGTGATCAATTTCGCGGAGGCCAACACGATGCGAGACAGGCTGATCGTCGGGCTCGACCTGCCGACGCTGAGCGAGGCCGAGAAGGCGGTGCGCGAGCTCGAAGGCGCCGTTTCCTTCTACAAGATCGGCTACCAGCTGGCCTTCGCCGGCGGACTGGACTTCGCGCGGGAGCTCGCCAGCGGCGGCACGAAAGTGTTCCTCGACATGAAGCTGCTCGACATCGACAACACGGTCGCCAAGGGCGTCGAGAACATCGTCAAGATGGGCATGACGATGCTGACGCTGCACGCCTATCCCAAAACCATGAGAGCGGCGGTCGAGGCGGCCAAGGGCAGCAATCTGTGCCTGCTCGGGGTGACAGTGCTGACCTCGATGGATGAGCAGGACATGATCGACGCCGGCTATGAATACGACCCGCACACGCTGGTGCTCCGGCGCTCCGAACAGGCGCTGCATGCCGGCATGGGCGGCATCGTCTGCTCGGCGGAAGAGGCCGAAGCGGTGCGCCGCATTGTCGGCCCCGACCTGGCGGTGGTGACACCCGGCATCCGCCCGTCGGGCAGCGATCATGGCGACCAGAAACGCGTGGTGACGCCGGCGCAGGCGATCCGCAACGGTTCCAGCCACCTCGTCGTCGGCCGGCCGATCGTCAAGGCGCCGGACCGCCGCGCCGCGGCCGAGGCGATCCTCGCTGAGATGCAGTCGGCATAGAAAGTCCCGGGACGCGGCTGCCGAGAATCGCGCCGCCAGGCGGCCGCGACCGCTGTGCCGGTCGCGCGTTTTCCACTGTAACTTCGATGAGTTGCTGTTAGTTTTGCCCTCTAAAGCGCGGCGCGATCTTTCAGATTCGCTCCATGCGCCTTAGGTTTTTGATTTTACGCATGTCTCTATCCCGAAACCGGTTCCCGCTTTCGGGAGACATGCTGTAACAGTTTTGCCGAGGGGTTCGAATTGGGTCAGCCGAAACGACCTTCGCCAGCCATGATCCGGGCCCAGCTCGCGCGACTTCGGCGCAGCCGCACCTTTGCGGATTCAGAGCGCCTGCTCGAATTCCTTGGTTTTGTCGTGACCGAGACCCTCAAGGGTGGCGGCGGCACGCTCAAGGAAGTCCAGATCGGCAACAATGTCTATGGTCGAGAGCCGCCCTATGACCCGCGCATCGACTCCACGGTGCGGGTGGAGGCCCGGCGTCTGCGCGCCAAGCTCAAGGAATACTACGCCGGCGAGGGGCAGATGGACCCGGTCAGGATCAGCCTTCCGACCGGCGGCTATGTGCCGGAGTTCACCTTGCAACCGGATCCCGCAGAGGCGCGGGAGCCACATCCTTCCGACGCCGAAGGCATTTTCCGCGAAGGTATGGGCGCTGCCATTGCGATCATGCCTTTCCGTTCGCTGTCGGCGGAGGCGGAGGATGAAAGCTTTGCCGACGGGCTGACCGACGAGCTGATCTTCAGGCTGCAGCTGGCGCAGGGACTGCGGGTGGTTTCGCGCAGCATCACGTTTCAGTTCAAGGACCAAGCCTATTCGCTTGCAGGCGCCGCGCGCGAGCTCGGCGTCGACGCCATCGTCCAGGGCACGGTGCGCCGGGAGGACGACATGCTCCGCGTCACGATCGAGGTGGCCGATCCGCAAGGCTTCGTCATATGGACGGATCGGTTCGATGCGCCGGCGCGCGAACGGCTGCGGCTGCAGGAACGCATCGCCATCACGGCGCTCAGCCGCGTTCGTTTCGACAGCTCGGCGATGCGCTCCTCGAAGATCGGACCGCGCCCATCCGCCTTGAAGGCGCTTGGCGCCGTCTATCGCGGCCGGCAACTGCTCGATGAGCAGACGCCCGGTTCCATCCGCGCCGCGTTGCAGGTTTTCGAGTTCGTCGCCGCGAACGCTCCCGACTATGCGCGTGGTCATTCCGGCATCGCCGACTGCCATTGCGACCTCTATCGCCTGGGGCTTGTCGACCACGATACGGCCTTGCGGGAAGCCAGCGCCGCGGTGCGGGCCGCGCTTGCCGTCGACCCCGGATCGGTCGAGGCGCACACCGCGCGGGCCACGATCGCAGCCTGGCTGGAGTGGAACCGCGCGGCGGCGGACGAAGGCTTCCGCAAGGCGCTTGAGCTTGGCGAAAATGCGCGCGCGTCACGTCTCCATGGCGTCCTTTTGACCATCATGGCGCGCCACGAGGAAGCGGAGCGGCTGTTCCGCGAGGCCCGGACAATCGAGCCTTTTTCCATCCAGCAGGACATCGCCGAAACCATCAGCCGTTATCAGGCGCGCGACTTCAGTTTCTTGCGCGCGGCGTCGCCTGGCGCAGCGGGCCGGAGCGCTCCCGCCGAAGTCCTGGTCTATCGCGCGCTGGCGCATGTTTTCGACGGCAATGCCGAATTCGTTCGCTCGCAGATGGGCGAGATCGAGCATGTCACCGACAAATTCCCGGACCTGATGCTGGCGGCGGCGGAACTGCAGGCTTTGCTGGGTGCTCCGGAACGGGGCAGGCGCGTCATCGATGGCGAGCTTGGCGCCTCGACGCATTTCGCGCGCGCCATGCTTGCCGCGGCGCTCGGGCGGGATCAGCTCTGCCTCGACATGCTGGAGAAGGCGATGGACCGGCGCGAGCTTTCGACGGTCTGGATACGAACCGACGCACGGCTCGACCGGCTTCGCCACATCCCGCGTTTCTCGGCCTTGATGGAACGGCTCAACGCCTTCGTGCCCACCGGCAGGACCGGCCTTGCGGACCCGTTGGCGATCGTCCAGCCCTAGACCCTCAACGTCAGCTAACAGTTAGCCCGCCCGCGCCTAACTTCACGGGCAAGGGCGCAGCCCCATAGGCTCACCTCCATTCGTGCTGTCCGCCAGCGGACAAGAGACGGGAGCAGGTGCATGCCGCAAAACAGCCAGTATCGCAAAGCCGAGGACATCGTCGCCAAGATCAAGCGCATCCTCGGTGACTTCCCGGGCTATCGCGCCCTGCACGCCGACGGCAGGCTCTACAAGGGCACCTTCCGCGCCAACGAGGCGGCCCGCCGCTACACACGGGCCGGTCATCTGCAGGGCGCGGAAATGCCCGTCACCGTCCGTTTCTCGAAGGGCGGCGGCGATCCTTACGCCCATTTCGGCTCGACGGTCGGCATGGCCACGCGCTTCTATCTCGATGACGGGCGCGTCACCAACCTCATCATGCTCAGCCAGAAGCTGTTCATCGCCAACTCCATCGATCAGTTCGTCGGACTCCTCGATGCCGGCCTGCCGGCCGAACCTGGCGGCCCTCCCAACCTTGCCGGCCTCAAGATCTTCCTGGCGGCGAATCCCAATTCGGCGCGGGTGTTCCAGATGCGCGCCGAAAGCCCGGCTCCGGTCAGCTTCGCGCACACGGAGTTCAATTCGGTGCACTGCTTTCGCTGGATCAGCGCCGAACATGTCGAGACGCTGGCCCGCTGCCACTGGGTGCCGGTGGCCGGCATCAAGGGGCAGCCGCCGGCTGACCTGAAGGAGGAGAATGTCGACATCCTCTACGTCGAGCTGGAGGAGAGGCTGGCGCGCGAGCCGGTGCCTTTCGACCTGGTTCTGGAGCTGGCCGAGCCCGGCGATCCCGTCGACGACGCCACCGCCTTGTGGCTCGAGGACCGCCGCCGCGTGGTTATCGGCCGCATGACGCTGACAGCTCCGGCATCGGAAAAGGACACAGGCGATCCGGTCATGAACCACGACCCCACGGTGCTGACCGACGGCATCGAGCCGACCGACGATCCCATCCTGCAGATCAGGCGCGGCGTCTACGAGGTTTCGGCGGCGAGTCGTTCGGGCGGCTGGCGCGGCGGCTGTCCGTTCGGCGACGGGGAAAAGCGATGATGGCGATGCGCGGCACGCTCGAGCGGATGCGCGCGATCGACACTGCCTGGAACGCGCGTGACTGGGCGGCTTATGGCGACCTGCTGTCCGAGGGGCTGACCGCCTATGCAGACGGCGAAGCCGAGCCGCACGGCAAGCAGGCCCATATCGAGAAGGCACGGAAGTTCTGCGCGATCGCGGCCGACGCCCATGTCTGGATCGAGCCTTATCTCGATCTCTTTGCCAGCCACGACGGCTCGAAGAGCTGCTCGGTCGCCCGCATCACCGGAACGGTGGACGGCGCGCCGGAGACGCTTCCCGGCATCGCGCTGCCGCCCGGCCGGCGCGCCTTCGACGTGACCTTCGCGGTCGTCTGCCGCTGGCAGGCCGGCCGTATCGTCGAGCAGCGGCAGCTCCTGGATACGGCGCTGATGCTGCGGCAACTGCAGGCGGATCCCCGATAGCCCGCAACGCCCGCCGGCCGGTCCGGCCGACGCCATTGCCAGCTTTCAACACAAGGAGACGATCATGACCGACATACTGCCCCTGGAAGAGCGCCTGGCGATGGCGCAGACCATGACGGATCAGCCCGACGGCCCCGGCAAGCGGATCGGCAAGCGCGGCGAGCTGACAATGATCGGCAACGTGGTGCCGGGCGGCGCCGAGCTGTTCCGCAAGCGGCTGCCGCAATTCCAGGCCGAGGCCGCCTATTGGGAAGGCCGGGTGGGCACGGTCCAGAGCCTTCGCATCCTGCTGTTCGACAACGACACGCGCTTCGTGCTCTCGCTTCTCTATGACGGCGACTTCAAGCCCTATCTCGTCGACATCGCCACCCAGGCGGCTCCCTGGCTCGACGCCCTGGCGGACGGGGTGCTGGAAGGTTATCCCGGCATAACCAGCCCCAAGGCAGGCGAATGGGTCATCAGCCTGCTTCACCCGACCGAGTTCTTCTATACGGCGCATCCCGACGTCTCGGTCCGCGACCTGACCAGGATGAAGAAGCTCTCCGCCGCCGTCAGCGACCTGCTCGACGCCGCCGGCTGATTGCCATCATGCCCGTTCAGCTCGAACTCGACGACATCCAGGGCACGGTGCTGCGCAACCGCCCCATGCCCTATTTCGGCGCCTACCTCCTGTTCCGCATCGACGACGCGGAGCAGGCGCGGATGCTGCTGCGCCGGCTGTTGCCCTATGTGACATCGGCGGCGGACTGGGACAGGCCGGTCGAGGATGCCTGGATCAACGTGGTCTTCACCTTCGAAGGGCTCCGGCGCCTTCGGCTGAGCGAGGCTATCCTGCCGGAGTTCCCGGTGGAATTCCGCCAGGGGATGGCGGCGCGCAAGGTGTTCCTCGGCGATGTCGGCGCGAGCGACCCCGAGCACTGGGACATGCCGCATGGCGCAAACGGCTTCCATGTCGGGCTTCTGGTGATGGCCGCCAGCGATGAGCTGCGGCAACAAAAGCTCGCCGTCGGGCACGAAGCGCTGGCAGGGCTCGCGGGCGTCAAGCTGGTCGGGCGCGTCGATGTCGGGTGCCGCCCAATTTGCGCGAGCATTTCGGCTTCGCCGACGGCATCAGCCGGCCCTATATCGAAGGCCAGGGCGGCGCGCCGCTGCCCGGCCAGGGCGAACCGGCCAAGGCGGGCGAGTTCGTGCTGGGTTACGTCAACGAGCTTGGCGTGGTCGCGACCGGTCCTGGTCCGGAAGCGCTGTGGCGCAATGGAACCTATCTGGCGATCCGCAAGATCCACCAGGACGTCGCCGCATTCCGCAAATATCTGCGCGACAATGCCGACAGCCCCGCGGGGCAGGAGTTCATCGCCGCCAAGATGATGGGACGCTGGCGCAGCGGCTGCCCCCTCGCGCTGGCGCCGGAAGCCGACGATCCGGAACTCGGCCGCGACAGCCGGCGCAACAACGAC
Organism: Mesorhizobium sp. M2A.F.Ca.ET.042.01.1.1; assembly: GCF_003997405.1. Taxonomy (NCBI): domain Bacteria; kingdom Pseudomonadati; phylum Pseudomonadota; class Alphaproteobacteria; order Hyphomicrobiales; family Phyllobacteriaceae; genus Mesorhizobium; species Mesorhizobium sp. M2A.F.Ca.ET.042.01.1.1. The sequence goes on along the minus strand of NZ_RZRX01000034.1, from coordinate 21,884 downwards.
TTCGCCTATCATGACGAGGATTCGGATGGCCGCAGAACGCCGGTCGGCAGCCACATCAGACGGGTCAACCCACGTGACGCGCTGAAGGAATCACTGACCGACGCCCGCCTGCACCGGCTTTTGCGGCGCGGCTCATCCTACGGGCCGATGCTGCCCGAAGGCGTGCTCGAGGATGACGGCCAGGACCGGGGCATCATACTGGCGCTCGTCAACGCCAATCCCGGCCGCCAGTTCGAATTCGTCCAGTCGCAATGGATCAATGACGGCGATTTCGTCTCCGAGGGTTCGCGCAGCGACCCGATCGCCGGCCGCCGCGACCACTCGGACGACTACGCCTTTCCAGCGAGGCCCGTGCGGCGGCGCTTGACCGGCCTGCTCGACTTCGCCGTCACGCGCGGCGGTGAGCATGTGTTCCTGCCGGGCATCGGCGGCCTGCGTTGGCTTGCCGGTCGAGGGTGATATCCAAACATCGGCAAGCCGATGTAAATATCGAAGGCGGGCTTCAACGGCATCCGGGCCGGTGACCGGCAAAAGGGCGCAGCGGGCTCGTCATCTCCGTCGGCTGGATCGTTGCTCATATCATAGGCCAGCGTCCGGCCAGCGCTTGCTTTCCCTGGGTTCGGGTTATGTGTTAAGGCGCGCCGCTCAACCAAGCCACAATGCCGCGGCATTGTGGCCGGCGGTCGGCAATGACCGAGCGCTCGCCCGAACATAAACAGGAGAAACGCATGCCCAAGGGATATTGGATCGCTCGCGTCGATGTGCGCGACGCCGAGGGATACAAGGATTATGTCGCCGCCGCGAAGCTCGCCTTCGATCGCTTCGGCGCGAAGTTCCTGGCGCGCGGCGGCGAGCACGAAAAGGCCGAAGGGCCGGGGCGCGCCCGCAACGTCATCATCGAGTTCGACTCGCTGGCCGTGGCGCATGACTGCTACCACTCGCCGGAATACCAGCGCGCCGCCGCTATCCGCCAGAAAGTGGCCGATGGCGAGATCGTGCTGGTGGAGGGCGTTTAGTTCGTCTGCGCGGGCGTAGGTTGGAGATCGGCCGCCCATTACTTCGTCATCCACGGGCGGAGCAAGGAGCGAAGCGACGCGCGCAGACCCGAGGATCCATTCCGTGACTTCAACGCGCCGCCATGGTCCGGAATTCTGCTCCGCTGCACTCTACGCCGAGGTAACGGCATGGATTCCAGGTCTGCGCGCGTCGCTTCGCTCCTTGCTCCGCCCTGGAATGACGAAGCTCTTAGGTCTCAGCCAATGATGAGTGTCACGACCGCAACCGGCTCGCCGCTGTCTGCGCCATCGCGTCGGCCAGGCTCATGCCCCACTCTCTGCGGCAATAATCGCGGAAATCGAAGCAGGGCAGACCGGGGCAGACTTCGAACTCGATGAGATGGACGGTGTCGTCGGCCTCGACCCTGAAGTCGACGGAAAAGACATCTTTCAGGCCGAGACCGCTGATCAGTTTCTGGACGATGGTGCGGATTCTTCGATCCGCCGCCGGCTGGCTGGCGCCGACAGCCTCCAGCTCCGGCTCGACATAGGTGCCCGCATCCTTCGCGGCCTGGCCGGTCTCGCCGTAGAGCGCCATCGAGTCGGCCATGGTCTGGAAATCGCCGCCGGAATCGACGAAGAAGATGCCAAGCGCTTCGACGCCGGTTTCGGGCTTCAGCCCAAGGAAGCTCGCGCGCACATTGCGGCCGGCGACATAGGGCTGGACGACGACGTCGTCGCGGTAATGGGAAAAGACGCGCCGGCTAAGCTCTAGCGCATGGCCGAGATCGGCGATGCGCGAATCCGCCCAGATGCCGATCTTGGCGCCGAGCCGGTTCGGCTTGACGAACCAGCCTTTGGCCGAGGCCGGCGGCTCGACCAGCCATTCGCCGTTGCGTGCCAGGCCGGCTTGCGGCACCGGCAGGCCGAGCGCGCCAAGCACGGCGCCGCAGCGGAACTTGTCCTGGCAGAGCGCGAACAGCGAATCATCGGCGCCGATGGTGCGCAGCCCGTTCAGCCGCGCCAGCGCCGGCGAAGCGCCGCCACGGAAATAGGCAATGCCGTCGGTCAGCGTCCAAACGAGCGTTGTTGCAGGATCGGCCTTTGCCAGAACCAGCGCCGCGTCGTCGAGCTCGACAGGCTTGAAAGCGAGACCGCGCTTCTCGCAGGCGGCGGCGAGCAGGTTGAATTCGGGCGCAAGGTCGGTCGACTGCGCCAGATAGGAGGAGATTTCCAGGGCTCGATCCGCCGGGTATCCGTCGGCGGACAGGCGGGCGAGGCAGGCCTTTTCCGGCTCGTAGACGAGGATCAGCGTCGGCTGCGGCATCGAATGCTCCAGGCGAAATCAGGCGCTACCATCGCATGGCCGCAGCGGCCGGCTTGCGGGAAACCGACCGGACTAAGGCGATTGCCCGATAGTGTTCAACCGCCTTATGCGATCAGCACGCGCGGCTCGAAGCGGCCGTTGACCGGGATATCGAGCAGGAAGGTCATGCCGGCTTGCGGATCGAGAGCGCGCTGTTTTTCGTCCTTGCCGCTCCAGGCCGAGGTCACGGCGAGGCGATCGGCTTTCGCGCCGACAAAGGCGGGGCAGGAAGCCTGCGTCACCGGCATGGCGATCTCGCGCAGCAGCGTGCCGTCCGGCGTATAGGCCTTCACCGCGCTGCCGCCCCAGACGGCGTTCCACAGCACGCCGTCGCGGTCGACGACCGAGCCGTCGATATAGCCTTTCGAGGAGCGATGATCGACGAACACTTTCACTTCGCCGGCCGGCAGACCTGTCGCCGGATCGCAGGCGACGCGCATCAGCAGCCCGGTCGCGGTGTCGGTGTAGTAGGCGATCGTGCCGTCCTGTGAAAAACAGATCGAGTTCGAGACGGTGATGCCGGAAAACAGCCGGCGCAATTCGCCCTTGAGGAACCAGTAGATCGAGCCCGCGCCCTTCTCCTCGCCCTTGCCCATCGTGCCTGTCCACAGCGCGCCGCAGGGATGGACGCGGGAATCGTTGGAGCGCGTCACCGAATTATCGGCTTCGATCGGCGTGTGCAGCGTCAGCCTGCCGGTTTTCACGTCCCGGACCTGCAGGCCGATCTCGGTGGCGATGAGCTGGCGGTCGGCGTCGATGACGGCGATGGCGCTGGCCATGACGCCGAGGTCATGCACCTTCAGCGCGCCGGCGAGCGGCTTTTCCAGAAGCTTGCCGTTGACGATGTCGAACCAGAACAGCGTGTCGGTCGCGGGATCGTAGCTCGGGCCTTCGCCGAGCTCGCAGATGTGGTCGGAAAAAACCGAAATGCCGTCCATTGTCATTCTCCGAAAGCTTCATCCCAGGCGGCGACCGCGGCGCTGGCGCGCCGCGCCACGTCCTCGACCGTCGCGCCCGGCTTGTAGAGGCTGGACCCCAGGCCGAAGACGCTGACGCCGACCGCCTTGTAGCCGGCAAAGTCCTTATCCGAGACGCCGCCCACGGCGCCGATCAGCGTCGTTGCCGGCAGCACAGCGCGGATCGCCGCGATGCCGCTCGCTCCAAGCACGCTTGCCGGGAAGAATTTCAGCGCTGAGGCGCCGAGCCGGATCGCCTGGAAGGCTTCCGTGGGCGTGAACACGCCAGGCATTGTCACCATGCCATGATGCATGGCGCGGCCCATGACCTCGGCATCGATGTTGGGACTGACGAGCAGGCGACCGCCGGCCTTGTGCAAGGCGTCGACGTCCGCCGCCGTCAGCACAGTGCCGGCGCCGATCAGCGCGCTTTGCGGCAGCGCCTTGACCAGATCGGCGATGGAGACGAACGGGTCCGGCGAATTGAGCGGCACTTCGATCGCCTCGATGCCGGCGTCGTGGATCGCCTTGCCGATCGCCACCGCCTCGGACGGCTTCAAGCCGCGCAGGATGGCGACAAGGCCGCGCCTGAGCTTCGGGAAAGATGCGGTCTGGCCCATCAAGCGCCTCCAATCATGCCGTTCTCGCGCGCGGCCTCGACAAGGCCGGCACGCACCGCTTCATCAGCGTCCGCGCTGAGGAAGGCAAGGCCGGCAAAGCCGAGCGCCGTGCCATAAAGCGTGGCCAGCGCGCCCGAGGCGACCAGCACCACCGGCTCTTCGCCGGCGCCATAGCGGCGCCTCGCCGAGGCGATCTCGCCGCCGATCAACAGTCCGGACAGGCAGGCCGCCGCGTCGGCGGGCTGCAGGTCCTGCAGAAGCCCAGCGGCGCGGATGGCGAACAGCTTCGAGGTCACGTCGCCGCCCTCGCCCAGGACCCGCTCGCACCATTGCCGGAAGAACGGACTGCCTGCTGCGACCGGCGCGGGGTGCTCGCCGAGCGAATGTTTCAGGATCGAGTGCGTGGCCAGGACGGAGAACAATTCGCCGGTCGGCCAGGTGCCGAAACCTTCGACGGCACCGTCCTGGACCGAAACCCATTTCGAATGGGTGCCCGGCATGCAGACGAGATGGCGCCCCTTTGCCGGCAAACCGGCGCCGGCAAGCTGGGTCTCCTCGCCCCGCATGACATCCGGCGCGTCGGCCAGCCGCTGTGCGAGACCGGGCACGATGCGGATGTCGCGGCGCGAGCCCTCGATGCGGGCGGCGCCGCGCAGGATCGCGCCGATCGGCGCCGGCACGGTGACATAGGGCGCCTCGATCCAGCCCTGCCGGGAGCCGGCCATGCCGCAGATGATGACCGGCAGCGCCTCCGGCGCGCCCATGGCTGCCAGATGGCCTTCCAGCACCTTGGCAAAACCTTTTTCGCGAGCGGTGATCAGGCCGTCGTCGCGGCGCCGCTCGGCAAGCACGTTGCCGGTATTGTCGAGCAGCCAGGCCCGCAGCCTGGTCGTGCCCCAGTCGAGCGCGGCAACCGCCGGTGCCGAACTCACAGGAAGCCTCCGTCGACGATCAGCATCTGGGCGGTCAGCATGCGCGAGGCGTCGGATGCCAGGAACAGCACCGTGCCCACCATGTCGTCGGGCTGCATCACGTCCTTGATGCACTGCTTGGCGACATGGGCGGCGAGCCCCGCGTCGGTGACCCAGAGCTCGCGCTGGCGTTCGGTGATGACCCAGCCTGGCGCCACCGCGTTGACGCGGATGCGGTCGGCGCCGAGCTTGCCGGCGAGGCCTTTGGTCAGGCCGAGTATGCCTGCCTTGGCTGCTGTGTAGGCCGGCATATCGGGATGGTTGATCAGATAGGAGGTGGAGGTGAAGTTGATGATCGAGCCGCCGCCCGCGCGTTTCATGCCGGGCGCCACGGCCTGCGCGGTGAAGAAATGCGGCCGCAGGTTGATGGCGAGATTGTTGTCCCAGAACTCGACCGTGACGTCTTCCACGGCGTGGCGATCGTCGAGCGCGGCGTTGTTGACCAAAACGGTGACATCGCCATGCGCTTCGGCCGCCTTGGCCGCGGCGGCGCGCAGCGCCTCGATGTCGCGCAGGTCGGCCTTGAGATAGAGCGGGCGGCGGCCGAGCTCGTTCTCCAGCCGGTCGGCCAGGGCCGTGCTTGACCTCTCGGCGATGTCGATGAAGGCGACTTTCGCGTTCTGCCGCATGAAACCTTCGGTTAGCGCCGCGCCGATGCCGGAGCCGCCGCCGGTAATCAGCACCGAAGCGCCGTCCAGGTCGGCAAAGCGTGCCGATGGCATCATGATTTCTTCTCCCTTTGGCCGGCGCGCATCCTAGCCACGCCGGGCTGGGGGGCAAGGGTGAAAAGGCGGATTTCCGGCCAAATATCAGACAAATGATCGGCGCCCCGGCAAAGCGGGGACCGCCGGTCTTGGAGGCAGTCGAAAAGCTCCAGAGCGTTTCACCGTTTCAAGGAAGCAGTGAAATGTCTTGGTAGAAGATTTTCTGTTCATTTCGGTGAAACCAGCGCAAACGCTGGAGATTGACCGAAGCCGCCAGCCAAGGCAACAGAGCCGACCGGTCAAAATCCCTGTGCTGGGACCTTGTCAGATCGCCTTGGCATGCAGCGCGCCGCGATAGGAATCGCGCAGATAGCCGAGCGTGGCGTCGGCGTCGGCCGGCTTGCCGAACAGATAGCCCTGGCCGCCGGCGCAGCCGAACTGGACGAGGCGATCGGCCTGCGCCTCGTCCTCGATGCCTTCGGCGACGACATCCATGCCGAGCCCCTCGCACATGGCCAGGATGGCACGGATGATGTGCTCCGAGGGCCGGTCGTCGAGAATGGAGGAGACGAAGGCGCGGTCGATCTTGAGCTTATCGAAATGGAACTCGCGCAGGCGGCCGAGCGAGGACTGGCCGGTGCCGAAATCGTCGAGCGAGACGCGGATGCCGACGCGGCGCAGGTCCTCGACGATCTTCTCGGCCGAGGCCGGATCGTTCATCAGGCCGGTCTCGGTGATCTCGATCTCCAGGCGGCGCGGATCGAAGCCGGTGCGCTCGAGGATGGCCAAGATGTGCAGGCCGGTGTTCTGATCGACGAGCTGCGAGGGCGACAGGTTGAAGGACAGGAACAGATCCTTCGGCCAGCTGCGCGCCGCTTCCGTCGCCTTGCGCAACACCAGCTGCGACAGCGGGCCGATGATGCCGCGTTCCTCGGCGATCGGGATGAAGACGGATGGCGGCACGACGCCGAGGTCGCGGTCGGTCCAGCGCGCCAGGGTCTCGAAGCCGATGGTGCGGCGGCTGTTCAGGTCGACGATGGGCTGGAAATGCGGCTCGACCTCGCCGGCCGAGACGGCGCGGCGCAGCGCCTGCTCGATGCGAGTGACGCGCTTGGCCGCCTCCTCCATCTCGCGTGTGTAGACGACGACGCGGCCGCGGCCCGAGCGCTTGGCGTGATAAAGCGCGGTCTCGGCCTTGTTGATCAGGATCTCGGTGGTCTCGTCGCCGGAATAGAACAGCGAGCAGCCGACCGAGGCCGAGAGCCTCGCGGTGCGCTCGCCGACGTCATAGGGCGCCGACAGGATCTCGATCAGCATGCGGGACTTCTCGGCCGCCTGCTCCTCGGAGAACACCATGGGGTAGAGATAGGCAAACTCATCGGCGCCGATGCGGCAGACGGTGGAATAGCCGTCCATCGAGGCGCGCAGGCGCATCGCCACCTGGATCAGGATGTCGTCGCCGGCCTTGTGGCCGAACAGGTCGTTGATCGGCTTGAAGCCGTCGAGGTCGAGGATGCCGACGGTGAAGGGCGCGGGATCGTCGGCGCGGTCGCTGATCAGCCGATCGACCTTATCGAAGAAGCGACGATGGTTGCCGAGCCCGGTCAACGAATCCGTGAGGGCCAGATCCGTGTTTTCCCTGCCTGGCTGACCGGTGCCAAACGCCGTTTGCATCATGCCTCTGTTCTTATGTCAGTATTTTCAGTCACACTGGCAGCAAAGCGTTTAGGAAAAGTATCGGAAAATCGATTTTCTCTCGCCGGAGAGTTACAGGAGTCGCCGGCGCTTGTTCAGCTTTGCGCAGCGAAGGCTAGCCCAGCCCGAATATTCGTTTATGCGTAACTTCTAATGTAAATATCGAACGATCTTTTTCAGGTGCGCAGCTGCCGTTCGAGCAAGTGCCGAGGAAAAGCCGTTTCGCACTTTTCGGCGCATTGCGTCAGCCCGCTTGCCTGACGCGATAGATCTCGATCGGGCCGTCCTTGGTTCCGCTGACCGGCTCGAGCCAGTCCGGCACGCTGCCGCGCAGCAGCCCGGCCAGGAAGCCCTGCGGCGCCTTTTGGGTCAGGGTCCGGCTCTCGCCATTGCCGGGGCAGATGGCGACGAGGCCGACACGATGCGCCTCGACGATCCGCCGCGTGTCATCGGCCGAGCCGAGAAAGGCATCCAGCGCCAGGAGATTGCCGGCGACATTGCGATGATAGGGACCAGCGAAGACCTTGTGGCCGCTATAGACGAGGATCGGCGCGCCGAGATTGGAGATCGCAAGCACGGTGGTGCCGGTCATGCCGCCAAGCGGGGCGAAGGTCGCCTTCTTCTCGCAGGCCTTGTCCGTCGTGCCACGGTCGGCGACAGCCGGGCCTTTTTCGAACGCTACCGAGGCGGCGGCGGCAACGCCGGTCCAGACAGGGTTGATCGAGACCAGCCAGACGGCCGCGAGGCGCAGCGCCACGCCGGGCGAAGAGCCGGCTTCGGCCCGCGCCCGCCATTTGGCGATCCAGGCCGACAGCGGAATGACCGCGAAGGCGATCGAAAAGGTGGTGCCACGCAGCTGCCAGGCGCCGACCACAAAGGAGACGGCGAGCAGCGCCGTGACGAGGCCGTCCTGCCGCCGCCAGCCGCCGCGCCGCAAACGCAGCGCCATCAGGATGATCGCGAGCAGCGGCGTCGCATAACGCGCCGCAACGCGCGCCGGATCGTGGGCGAGCAGCGTGAACAGCGACTGGGCCTCGTCGATATGGTCGAGCCACAGTTCCTTCAGGCGCGGGTCGAGATTGGCATAGGGCGCCGAGAGGCATTGCGGGAACAGCGCCGCCACGACCGCGCCGAGGACGACGCCCAGCGCGGCAAGCAACGCCAGCCTGCGCTGCCGGCTGCCGGCGGCGGGCTCGACCAAGGCGATCGCCGCCAGCCCGACGCCGGCGATGGCGGCGACGACGAACTGCGCGACGGAGAAGGCATCGCACTCAGCCACGCCCCAGGCGGGGGGCGGGATGGTGGCGACGAAGACAAGCGCCGCGACGCCAGCGAAGCCGAAGCCAAAATCGCGGGCGATTGTCCGCTCGCCGCTCGGGTTGGCGACGAACAGCAGCGACACGCAGACGCCGATGGTGGCGACATAGGGCACGGTTTCCATGCCGACGGCGAGCGTCAGCGCCGCGCAGAGGCCGGACAACAGCGCGGCCCAGTGCCGGGCAGGCGCCTCGAGCAGCAAAGCGAGGCTCGCCATGGTGAGCATCAGCTGGACGTTGTGGTGATCGAGCGCGCCGGGGTCGTAGATGCCGAGGAAATAGTAGCCGGCGCCGCCGACCAGGATGGCGGGCAGCACCGCGCCGGCGCCGCCGAAGCCGCGTGCGGCGCGAGCGGTGAAGAACAGGGTCGACCAGAAGAGCAGCGCCGGCCACAGCACCTGCGCCACGTCCTCGGCAAGCGGCCTGCTGCCGGTGAGCGCCGAGGCGGCAAGCACGATCGCGGCGATCGGCGCATCCACCAGCCTGGACCAGTGCATGACGAAGCCGCCTTCCAGCCCCATGCGATACTGGTGCAGGTCGAACCAGCCCTGACCGGCAAGCAAGTCGCGGACCTCGACGAGGCGCAGCAGATTGTCGTTGTCGCCGCCCGCATCGGTCAGTTGGCCAAAGCCGGTCCACGCGTCGACGGCGAGCGCGAGCAAGGCGGCAAGCAGCGCCAGCAAGAGGTCGGATTTCCACGCGGCGGCGCCGTTCTCGGCTGTGCCCATTGCCGTGACCTTTGACGGGAGAGGATTTGGTTTAAACCTAGCCTTAACGGCTTCAATAAATAGTAAAACGGCTCGACGGGACCGGCATCAGGCCGACCGGAGGCTGGTCGGGCGTCCGGAGACAGACATGCCGCATGCAGTCCGCCACGAGCCGGTCATCGCCGTGCTCCTGCCTTGCTACAATGAGGAGCTCACCATCGGCGAGGTCGTGCGGCGCTTCCGCGAGACCCTGCCGTCGGCCGCGATCTATGTCTACGACAACAATTCCAAGGACCTCACGGCGCTGAAGGCCCGCGCCGCCGGCGCGATCGTCGTGCGCGAGCCGCGCCAGGGCAAAGGCAATGTGGTGCGGCGCATGTTCGCCGACATCGATGCCGACATCTATGTGATGGCCGACGGCGACGGCACCTATGCGCCGGAGGACGCGCCGCAGCTCATCAACGTGCTGCAGACCGAGCGCTCGGACATGGTGGTGGGCACCAGGCGCGGCGTGACCGACGATGCCGGCCGCAACGGCCACGCCTTCGGCAACCGCATCTTCAACCGGCTCTACAAGGGCCTGTTCGGGACCGATTTCACCGACATCTTCTCCGGCTACCGGGTGTTTTCGCGCCGCTTCGTCAAGAGCTTCCCGGCCGTCTCCGGCGGCTTCGAGATCGAGACCGAGATGTCGGTGCATGCCTCGCAGCTCAAGCTGCCGGTGAGCGAGATGGCGCTCGACTACGGCCGCCGCCCGGAGGGCTCGTCGTCGAAACTGTCGACCTTCCGCGACGGCGCCAGGATCCTGTGGATGTTCGCCATGCTGGTGAAGGAGACGCAGCCGCTGCGCTTCTTCGGCACCTTCGCGCTGTTCTTCCTGGCGGCGAGCCTCGGCCTGATGATCCCGGTGGTCATCGAATTCGCCGAGACGGGGCTCGTGCCGCGCATGCCGACATGGGTGCTGTCGATCGGCATGCTGCTTCTGGCCATGCTCTCGATGATGACCGGGCTGATCCTCGATTCGGTGTCGCGCGGCCGCGCCGAGCAGAAGCGCATCTTCTATCTGTCGATCTCCTCAGGCCGGGCAGAGCGCGGGGTACCGGCGCAGGCCTCGCCGAAAAGCGAGCCGGGCAAGGCCCCAAGGGCGGCATAGGGGGCGGCATAGTGGGCCGCCTCTTCCGCTTCACTCTCGCCGGCGGCATCGGCTTCCTTGCCGACGCGGCGGCGCTCTGGCTGTTGCTTGCCACGACGCCGCTCGGGCCGCTTTCGGCGCGCGTGCTGTCGATCGGCTTCGCGCTCTGCGTCACCTGGCAAATCAACCGCCATATGACCTTCGCGCCGTCGAGCCGGAGCATGGCTGAGGAAGGCGCCCGCTATGGCGGCGTCGGCATCGCCACCAGCATCGTCAATTACCTGGTCTACTGCGCCGTCCTGCTCGCGCTGCCGGCCCTGCCGCCGCTCGCAGCGCTCGCCATCGCCTCGATCGTCGCCATGACGCTGTCCTTCCTGGGCTATTCCAGGCTGGTCTTCGACCGGTAAGCGTCTGCACCAAGCGAGCACGATTGGCAGGAGCCGCCGATTTCCCTATATCGACGGCTGAGTTTCCCCGGAGAGGAAAAATGCCGCTCAAGATCGCCGTCCAGATGGACCATGTCTCCACCGTGTCGATCGCCGGCGACACCAGCTTCGCGTTGTCGCTGGAGGCGCAGCGGCGCGGCCACAAGCTCTTCCATTACACGCCCGACCGGCTGTCGATGCAGGACGGCAAGGTGTTCGCTCGCATTGAGGAGATGCAGGTGCGCGACGAGAAGGGCAACCACTACTCGCTGGGCGAGAAGGCGCGTACCGATCTCTCCGAGATGGACGTGGTGTTGCTCCGTCAGGATCCGCCCTTCGACATGAACTACATCACCACCACGCATATATTGGAGCGCATTCACCCGAAGACGCTGGTGGTCAACGACCCGGCTTGGGTGCGCAACAGCCCGGAAAAGATCTTCGTCACCGAATTCCCGGACCTGATGCCGGAAACGCTAATCACCAAGGATCCTCAGGAAGTCGCCGCCTTCCGCAAGGAATTCGGCGACATCATCGTCAAGCCGCTCTACGGCAATGGCGGCGCCGGCATCTTCCACCTGCACGAGGCCGACCGCAACCTCGCCTCGCTGCTCGAGATGTTCGGCCAGCTGTTCCGCGAACCTTATATCGTGCAGCGCTACCTCAAGGACGTGCGCAAGGGCGACAAGCGCATCATCCTGATCGACGGCGAGCCGGTCGGCGCCATCAACCGCGTGCCGGCCGAGCACGATTCCCGCTCCAACATGCATGTCGGGGGCCGCGCCGAGAAGACGGAGCTGACGGAGCGCGAGCGCGAGATCTGCGCCCGCATCGGGCCTTCCCTGAAAGAACGCGGCTTCATCCTGGTCGGCATCGACGTGATCGGCGACTACATGACCGAGATCAACGTCACCTCGCCGACCGGCATCCGCGAGGTCAAGCGCTTTGGCGGGGCGGATATCGCGGCCCTGTTCTGGGATTGCGTGGAGGGGAAGCGGGGGTAATTCTCTTCACGATGCAGGCGGCGTTCCATCGGGCCCGTGTGTCGCCGAACAAGGTAACGGGGCTTCCGCCTGCAGTGGACGACGAGCTATTTTGGGGGGCAAGATGCCAATGTGCTGCCTATGACCGGAGATGCTACCGCGCTATACCCACAGCTGGGCCTTGCTCCCCGTTTTCCAAGGCTCGCAATTTCATGGTAATTGTTACCGCAAGCGACAATAACTTTGTGCCCGGGCTTTTTCTATTCATCTTTTCTGCCTGGCTTCATAATCGCGAGGCGAAATTCGTCGTCATCGACGCAGGAATAGAGCCTGCGAGCGTGATGGAGCTTCGCCGTTTTCGCGACCGAAACGGAATTGACTGTCAGTTGGTCCAAGCGGACGGCAAGCGGATTTCCGATCTGCCGACAAGAGGCAAGCTGCTGACGACGGCCGCATATGCCCGAATACTCATTCCCGAGATATTGCCTGATTGCGACAAGGCCATCTATTTGGATGCGGATACGCTGGTGGTGTCCGATCTCGGTGCCCTCTGGTTGGCGGACCTGGGCGACAATTTGGTCGCCGGCGTGGTTGACGGTTTCGTCGAGCAGGAGGAACTCGACGACATCGAAATGTCCCGGAATGAATATATCAATTCCGGCGTTCTGGTGATGAATCTCGTCGCCTGGCGCAGGGAAGGCATTGCGGACAGGGTCTTTGCAACGGTTCGTGAAACCGCCAAGTCGCGATACCTCGACCAGACGGCCTTGAACACGGTGGTGCGCGGACGAGTTCTCTTCCTCGGCAGGGAATGGAATTTCTTTTCAGAGCGCCATGTGGAAATCGAACGGCGACTTCCAAAGGTGATCCACTATGCAGGATCGGCCAAGCCCTGGCGCTACAGGCGCGTGCCTTTTGCCGATGTTTTCAATTTCTACAGAACCCTGTCGGGTTTGGACATCCCGGAGGGGACGCTGCTTTTGAAATCGGCTCGTAGGCGCAAGATGATCCTTGGCCTTATCGGGCTGCGCAGAAAATACTGGTCCTCCGCCCTGGCGACTTACTACTACCGCCGTCGATTTACCAAGCCACATCTGCGAAGCCTGGGTAAGATGTTCTCGAAGGTTCCGTTGCCGCCGCAGCATTCGACTGCCGTGCGGGAACGAGACGCGCAGTTGCCGACGTTCTCGTAATGTTCTTGCCCAAAGCGAAAATCTGTGGTTGTCTAGCCTGATTTCACTCGCGGCCTGATCGCAAGGTCATGCGAGCTGGTATCCGGGGGCTTAAAAAATGGTGGCGCGGGTTCGCACGGTGGCTTTCCAGGGTATCGAGGCCTTGCCCGTCGATGTCCAGGTGATGGTCGGGCCGGGCAAGGTCGGCATGCAGATCGTCGGCCTGCCGGACAAGGCGGTGGCCGAGAGCCGCGAACGCGTGCAGGCGGCGCTGCATGCATCCGGCCTGTCGATGCCGTCGAAGAAGGTGACGGTGAACCTCGCGCCGGCGGATCTGCCCAAGGAAGGCAGCCATTACGACCTGCCGATCGCGCTCGGCCTGATGGCGGCGCTGGGCGCCATCCCTGGCGACATGCTCACCGGCTATGTGGTGCTGGGCGAATTGTCGCTCGACGGCACGATCGCCGGCGTGGCCGGCGCGCTGCCGGCGGCGATCGGCGCCAATGCCGAAGGCAAGGGGCTGATCTGCCCCTTCGCCTGCGGACCGGAGGCGGCCTGGGCCGGCAAGGATTTCGATATCCTGGCGCCGCGCAGCCTGATCGCCGTTGCCAACCATTTTCGCGGCACGCAGGTGCTGTCGCGGCCCGAAGCCGGCATCCAGCTTGCGGCGCGCGACCTGCCGGACCTCGCCGACATCAAGGGGCAGGAGAGCGCCAAACGGGCGGTCGAAGTGGCTGCCGCCGGCGGGCACAACCTCTTGATGGTCGGGCCGCCCGGCTCAGGCAAGTCGATGCTGGCGCAAAGGCTGCCCTCGATCCTGCCGCCGCTGGCGCCGAAGGAACTGCTCGAAGTCTCGATGATCGCGTCGGTCGCCGGCGAGCTCGGCGAGGGCAAGCTGACCGACCGGCGGCCGTTCCGCGCGCCGCATCACTCCGCCTCGATGGCGGCGATGGTGGGCGGCGGGCTGCGCGCCCGCCCCGGCGAGGTGTCGCTCGCCCATCACGGCGTGCTGTTCCTCGACGAGCTGCCGGAGTTCACACCGCAGACGCTGGATGCCCTGCGCCAGCCGCTGGAGACCGGCGACTGCATGATCGCGCGTGCCAACCACCGCGTCACCTATCCGGCGCGCATCCAGCTGGTGGCGGCGATGAACCCGTGCCGCTGCGGCATGTCGGGCGAGCCCGGCTATCGCTGCCTGCGCGGCGACCGCTGCCGCACCGAATACCAGGCGCGCATTTCCGGCCCGCTGCTCGACCGCATCGACCTTCGGATCGAAGTGCCGGCGGTCTCAGCCAGCGACCTGATCCGGCCGGACAAGGCCGAGACAAGCGCTGCGGTGGCGCAGCGCGTGGCGCGTGCGCGGGCCATGCAGCGCGAGCGGCTGGAAAGGCTGGGCGCCGGCGCCACCACCAACGCACATTGCCCGCCTTCGATCATCGAGGAGATCGCCAAGCCCGATGCCGCCGGACTGACGCTGCTCAAGGACGCCAGCGAGAAGCTCGGCTTTTCGGCGCGGGCCTATCACCGCGTGCTCAAGGTGGCGCGCACGCTGGCCGACCTCGACGCCAGCGAGACCGTCGGCCGCATCCATCTCGCCGAAGCGATTTCCTATCGCATGAGCGCCGAGCGGATGGCACAGGCGGCGTAGTCAAGGAACTCGCAAGGAGGCCGAATCGGTTTCTTCGCTCCTGAGTTCCTCTTCAATCGGCCTCGGGGATCAGCTTCTGCAGCGTCGGCGCCAGGATCATGCCGAAGGTCAGGACATCGCCATAGGCACGGGCGGAAAGCATCGCTCCGTGCACGGTTGCCATGAAGGCCTCGGCCTCGACGCGAGGCGCGGCGGCGATCGTCAATGTGCCTTGCCCGGCGCCGCGCTCGATCACGCCGGTCAGCCAGCCTGACAGAAACTGAAAATACGCGCGGACTTCCACAGCAACCTCCGGCGGCAGGGCGGGAAGCTCGCTGGCGAGCAGCGCGCAGACGCAAAACGGCCTGCTCGCGTCCTCGATGCACTGGGCCCAGAAGCCGGCATAGGTTCGCAGCAGCTCGGGCGGCTCAGGCACGTTGCGCTCAAGCTCCGTCATGCCCGTCACGGCATCCTCGAGGTAGCGCCTGACCAGGGTTTGCACGAGGTCGACCTTGCTCGGAAAATGATGGTGGATGCTCGCTTTGCGGATACCGACCACCTCGGCGATATCGGCGTAGCTGAAGCCGTTATAGCCGCCGGCGACGATGAAGCGTCGCGCGGCGGCCAGGATGTCATCGGCGGTGCTCGAGGGCCTGTCCATAGGCATGCCTAGAGCGTTTCACCGTTTCACGGAAACGGCGAAACGCCCTATCTCCTTGTTTTGACGCAATTCCTGCCGGAAGGCTACGGCGAAGACGCCGAGCCTAACCGCGCACACTTTTCCAGGAATTGCTCTAACCTCCGGCGGCAGAAATCTCAACGCGCGGCCTGCGGCGACTTGCGAAGGATCTCGCCGACCGACAGCCAGACGGCGGACACCAGGAAATAGAAGGCGCCGAAAGCGGCATAGGGCGCGACATTGGCGATGCCGATGGCTTCCGTGCCGCCCGCCATCTTAACGAAGAAGAGACCGGCCAGCGCCGACTGGGCGCCGCTCAGGATCATCGCCCACTGGGCGCCATTGGTCTTCCAGCGGCGAACCGCCGTCAGAAGCTGAAACGCGCCGGAGACCGCAGCCCAGACACCATAGACCGCGAGCACCGCGTTCATGCTGTGGCCAAGCGCGATGGCAACCGCAATCGCGGTGACGATGCTGACGACGAAGTTGAGGAGCTGGGACCCGTTGCGGCCGAGACCGCCACTGCGCTGCGCGTCGACATAGTTCGCAAGCGCGTCCCACAGGGGGTAGGCGACCAGCATGGCGGCGGCCAGCGGCGGCACCATCTTCGCGACGGTGAAGGCCGCCAGGACCCAGGCCGCCGATACGGCAAAGCGCAGATAATAATAGTTTTTCAGCCAGCCGTTTGAGGAGTTGGCGCGGCCTTGACCGCTCGTTTGTGCAGACATGATGTTAACTTTCCTTCGATTTTGATTTGCCTACCTACTAGAAGGTAGATATACATCCGTCAAGCGTTTGCGAGGTGGCCGCCTGGACGTTCACAACTCTTTGAACGCGCAATCGCGTCCGGAATTGTGCGTGGTATGGTGGAGCCGATCCGCGCGGGGCGAGGAATGATTTCAGTTCTGCCGGCGCGCAGCGCCGAAGATTTCGAGACACTGGCGGGGCTCTGCCGCAAGCTCGCGCAATGGGATGTCGACGCTTCGGCGCCGCATGGCGTCTCGGCTGCGGATGTGAGGGCTCTGTTCCATCCCAAACAAGCGGCCCGCAGCTGGCCGCGCAGTTCGGCGCGCAGGATGCGATGGCGTTCATCGCCAAATCCGGAGGCCTGCCGGCGGGCTGCCTCGCCTTCGACCGGTTCGGCGAGGGCATGGTGGAACTTCACAGGTTCTTCGTCGACGCCGCTGTCCGGGGGCAAGGCATAGGCCGCGCGCTGATGGGCGCGGTCCTGACGGAGATCGACAAAGACCCCGCCCGCACGGTGCTGATCCACACGACCTTCTACATGGAAAGCGCCATCGCCGTGTATGAGGCATTCGGCTTCACGCCCTGCGCGCCGTTTCGCGACACACTGGCGCATGTCAGGCACACGGACATGTTCCTGTCGCGGGCGAGCAAAGGCGCTTGACACGATATGCAAGGCGCTGGCCGGTCCGGTTACGGCGCTGGCCGAGGATCTTTGCAAGCTGCGGGCACGCTCGGGCTGAATTGAGGTTTTCAAAAAGAACCGCGATCAGCTCATGCCGCGTCCGGCGCTGTTAGCCAATCTTGGCAGAGGCCGGCGCCGCCCCTCATCTGCCTGCCGGCATCTTCTCCCCGTGAACGGGGAGAAGGGACTTGTCGCCGTCCCTTTCGCCAACTGTCAGCGCAGCAGAAGGGTCGCCAGCGTTACGCACAGCCTCTTTCTCCCCGTTCACGGGGAGAAATGCCCGGCAGGGCAATGAGGGGCAGCGCCGACGGATGAGAATGATCGCGCCGGTTTAACGCGTCCCTTCTTCAAGTGTTCCGTTCAGTCGCGCGCCTTCAACTCCAGCCGCCGCGCATGCAGCACCGGCTCGGTATAGCCGTTGGGCTGGCTCGCGCCCTTGAACACCAGATCGCACGCGGCCTGGAAGGCGATGGACTTGTCGAAATCCGGCGCCATCGGGCGGTAGAGCGGGTCGCCGGCATTCTGGCGGTCGACGATCGCCGCCATGCGCTGCAGCGAATCCCTGACCTGGATTTCCGAGCAGACCTTGTGGCGCAGCCAGTTGGCGATGTGCTGCGAGGAGATGCGCAGCGTGGCGCGGTCCTCCATCAGGCCGACATCGTTGATGTCGGGTACCTTCGAGCAGCCGACGCCCTGGTCGATCCAGCGCACGACGTAGCCCAGAATGCCTTGCGCGTTGTTGTCGAGCTCGCGCTGGATCTCGTCCGGCGTCCAGTTGGGCCGCACCGCCACCGGCACGGACAGAATATCGTCGAGCTTGGCCTTCGGCAGGCTCTTCAGCGCCGCCTGCACGGCATGCACATTGACCTTGTGATAGTGCGTGGCGTGCAGGGTCGCGGCCGTCGGCGAGGGCACCCAGGCGGTGTTGGCGCCGGCCTTGGGATGCGCGATCTTCTCAACCAGCATTGCCGCCATCAAATCGGGCATAGCCCACATGCCCTTGCCGATCTGGGCATGGCCAGCGAGCCCGCATTCGAGCCCCGTGTCGACATTCCGGGCCTCATAGGCGGAAATCCAGGCGGCCTGCTTCATGTCGCCCTTGCGGATCATCGGGCCGGCTTCCATCGAGGTGTGGATCTCGTCGCCGGTGCGGTCGAGGAAGCCGGTGTTGATGAACACCACGCGCTCCTTGGCCGCGCGGATCGCTTCCTTGAGGTTGACGGTGGTGCGCCGCTCCTCGTCCATGATGCCCATCTTGATGGTGTTCTTCGCCATGCCGAGCAGCGCCTCGACGCGGTCGAAGATTTCCACCGCGAAGGCGACCTCCTCCGGCCCGTGCATCTTGGGCTTCACCACATACATCGAGCCGGCGCGGGAATTGGCGCGGCGGCCGTTCTCGCCGACATCGTGCAGCGCGATCAGCGCGGTGATCGCGGCATCCATGATGCCTTCCGGCACCTCGTTTCCGTCGCGGTCGGTGATCGCCGGATTGGTCATCAGGTGGCCGACATTCCTGACCAGCATCAGCGAGCGTCCAGGCAAAAGCAGCTGGCCGCCATCAGGCGCGGTATAGCGGCGGTCCGAGTTGAGCTTGCGGACAAAGGTCTTGCCGCCCTTGGTGATCTCTTCCGAAAGGTCGCCTTTCATCAGGCCCAGCCAGTTGCGGTAGACGACGACCTTGTCCTCGGCATCCACGGCCGCGACTGAATCCTCGCAATCCTGGATAGTCGTCAAGGCCGATTCCAGGATGACGTCGGCGATGCCGGCCGGATCGGTCTTGCCGATCTGGTTGGCGTGGTCGATCACGATCTCGATGTGCAGGCCGTTCTTGACCAGAAGCACGGCTTCAGGGTTCTCGGCATCGCCGCGATAGCCGGCAAACTGCTTCGGGTCGGCGAGCGTGGTGGCGCCGGCGCCCTCGCCCGCTTTCAGCGCGCCATTCGCCACCGACAGCCCGTTGACGCCGGCCCATTTGCCCGTAGTCAGCGGCACGGACTGGTCGAGGAAATCCTTCGCCCAAGTAATGACTTTCGCGCCACGCGCGGGATTGAAACCCTTGCCCTTCTCGGCGCCGCCGGTCTCGGGAATGGCGTCGGTGCCGTAGAGCGCGTCATAGAGCGAGCCCCAGCGCGCATTGGCCGCATTGAGCGCATAGCGCGCATTCATCACCGGCACGACGAGCTGCGGCCCGGCGACGACGGCGATCTCGGGGTCGACATGCTCCGTCGAAACGCTGAACGCCGGGCCTTCCGGCACCAAATAGCCGATCTCCTTCAGGAAGCCCTTGTAAGCCTCCATGTCGATCGGCGCGCCGTTTTCGCGGTACCAGCCGTCGAGCTTCTCCTGCATGGCGTCGCGCTTGGCGAGCAGCGCCCGGTTCTTCGGCGCGAGATCGTGGACGATGGCGGAAAAGCCTTCCCAGAATTTTTCCGGATCGATGCCGGTGCCGGGCGTAGCTTCCTCGGCCACGAAGTCATGGAGCTCCCGGGCAATCCGCAACCCGGCGATCTCGATGCGGTCGGTCATCAGCACGTCTCCAGATAGGTAGCTTGCCGGGGCCTTTGGCATGTTTGGGGTTGCGGGGTCAATTCGGCTTAGGGTGAAGGGCGGCGCGGTTTCCCCTTCTCCCCTTGTGGGAGAAGGTGGATCGGCGCGCAAGCGCCGAGACGGATGAGGGGTGTTCCAGCGGACTGAGACGCTGGCTTTCCCTGGAGCACCCCTCATCCGTCGCCTTCGGCGACACCTTCTCCCCCAAAAGGGAGAAGGACGAGGTCGCGCTACACCGCAATCCGCGGCCGTCCCGACGCCACCGCCACCACATGCGCTTCGATGAACATGCGCTGGCCTTCGATGGTCGAGACCTTGAACTCGGTGGCGACGTCGATCTCGGCGCTGTCGGTGCCGGCGTCCCTCGCGCGCTGGGCGGCAATCGCCCGCACATCGGCTTCAGCCGCCGCGATCGCCTTTGCCTCCTCGGTGAAGTCGCGCACCGTCTGGCCGGAGGCGAGGCGGAACAGACCTTCCTTGGGCTGGCTGACGCGGGCCTCGGCCGAGACGCGCACCTGGCCGACCACGGCGCCAAGCGCGTTGGCGACGTCGGTGTCTTCCGGGACGATGCAGCCATTGCCGACCAGCACGGCCAAGCCGGCGTAATGCAGCGGCGCCGAAGCGCCCAGCCCGATGACCGGACGATCGAGCGCGACGGTGAAACGGGCGATGCCGGGGTGGCCATCGACCGCGCGCTGAACCAGCGCATGCGCGACGGTTGCGGCGCCGTCCAGGCCATCCTCGGCGAACGCGGTTTCGAGGATGTATTCGGCCGACCAACGGGTGAGCGTCGTCAGCACGCGCTCGGCCAGGGCTTCGGGTGTCGCCGCGATCGCCTGGCCGCGGCCGTCGCGGCGGCGCGAAAACAGCTCGGCGCCCAGGCGGGCAGTGGCGGCGTCCCAGTTCGACTGCTTGCCCAGCACATGGGCGGCGTCGGACGGCGTGAAGCCGCAGATATGCACCAGCCCGCGCGCGACCAGACGGTTCAGCGTGGCGTTCTGCGCGTTCGACGAGAGCAGCCGGTCGAGCGCAAGCGGGGTGCCGCCGATCATCTCGTAAAGCTTCGCTTCCGGCGCGGTCAGCCCCGCGGCGAGCCTGTCCGGCACGCCGGTGCGGACGGCGAAGCGCCCGTCCATGCGGCCGGGATTCGGCGCCCGCAGCTGCCGTTCCAGTTCGGCGGTGACCGCCTCGCCATGCACCATGCCGGCCAGCGCCAGCGGCACCAGGCGGCGCGGCCCGAGCAGGATTTTCGGGTCGAGCGCGCCGTCTTCCAACGTCACCTCGGAATCGCCGCCAAGGCCGAAGGTGCGCATGGCGACCGCTTCGACCATGGTGCGGAAGCCGCCGACAGTGGCGCCTTCCGGATCGAGGCGCGGGCGGCCGCCGTCGAGCACGGCGACGTCCGTGGTGGTGCCGCCGATATCCGACACCATGGCGTCGTCGAGCCCGGTCATGTGGCGGGCGCCGACAAGAGAGGCAGCCGGGCCCGAGAGGATCGTCTCGATAGGCCGCTGGCGGGCAAAGGCGGCCGAGACCAGCGCGCCGTCGCCGCGCACCACCATCAGGGGTGCCGCGATGCCGCGCTTGGCCAGAAACCCTTCGGTCGCCGCGACCAGCCGGTCGATCATCGAGATCAGGCGGGCGTTGAGCAGCGTGGTGAGCGCGCGGCGCGGGCCGCCGAGCTTGGCCGACAATTCATGGCTGGCTGTCACCGGCAAGCCGGTCTTCTCGCGGATCAGGTCGCGGGCCGCCAGCTCATGCGCCGGATTGCGGGTGGCGAAATAGGCGCAGACGGCGAAGCCCGAAACCGAGCCGCCCAATTCCGGCAGCGCCGCCTCGAGGCCGGAAAGGTCGAGCTTGGCGGCATTGCCGTGCACGTCGTGTCCGCCGGGGCAGAACACCACCGGGTCGGTGCCCAGCGCCGTCTTCAACCCGTCGCGGGCAAGGTCGGCCTCGGAAAAGCCGATCATCACCAGCGCCACGCGCCCGCCCTGGCCCTCGACCAGCGCGTTGGTGGCAAGCGTCGTGGACATCGAGACCAGCTTGATCGCGGCCGGATCGGTGGCGGATTGCTGAAGCACCGCGTCGACCGCGCCAGAAATGCCGACGGCGAGATCGTGACGCGTGGTCAGCGATTTGGCCTTGGCCAGAACCTTGCCCTTGGGTCCGCCCTCCTCCGACCACAGCACCGCATCGGTGTAGGTGCCGCCGGTGTCGATGC
The DNA here is from genome assembly GCF_003997405.1 of Mesorhizobium sp. M2A.F.Ca.ET.042.01.1.1. Taxonomy (NCBI): domain Bacteria; kingdom Pseudomonadati; phylum Pseudomonadota; class Alphaproteobacteria; order Hyphomicrobiales; family Phyllobacteriaceae; genus Mesorhizobium; species Mesorhizobium sp. M2A.F.Ca.ET.042.01.1.1. Next base: position 339 of record NZ_RZRX01000034.1, on the reverse strand, counting down.
CGAGGAAGAGGGGGTGAGGCTTGGCGGTCATTTTTGCGGGCAGTCCGGGGTCGAGGGCTTGGTCGCGAAGCCCTTAGCCGATACGGGCTGCCGGATAAAGGTTGGAGGGATGGGCCAAGAAGTCAGGGCGCGTGGCGTATCTGCTGAGATGCCGGCGCGAGGCCCCCCTCTCTGGCCTGCCGGCCATCTCCCCCTCAAGGGGGGAGATTGGCAGTTCAGGCGCCTCGCTCCTTTCTACAACGCTGGCGATTGGCGAAAGCCGGCGTGACATCTGATCTCCCCCCTTGAGGGGGAGATGGCCGGCAGGGCAGAGAGGGGGGCCTCGCGCCAGCCTCCGTG
>NZ_RZRX01000349.1:0-5075 GCF_003997405.1 Mesorhizobium sp. M2A.F.Ca.ET.042.01.1.1 | reverse complement strand
GTGGTGAGCCAGATCCAGTTTGACAAGATCCAGGACCTGATCCAGAGCGGCATCGACGAAGGCGCGACGTTGGTCGCCGGCGGTCCCGGCCGCCCTGCCGAGCTCAACCGGGGCTACTATGTCCGCCCGACCGTCTTCGCCAACGTCACCCACGACATGCGCATCGCCAGGGAGGAGATCTTCGGCCCGGTGCTGTCGATCCTGCCTTACGACTCGGTCGAGCAGGCGGTCGAGCAGGCCAACGATACGGTCTACGGCCTGGCCTCCTACATCCAGGCCAAGGACCTCGAGAAGGCGCGCGACGTCGCAGCCCGCATGCGCTCCGGCAATGTCTACATCAACTACCCGACCTGGGACGCCGGCCTGCCCTTCGGCGGCTACAAGCAGTCCGGCAACGGCCGCGAATATGCCGAATACGGCCTGGAGGATTTCCTCGAGATCAAGGGCATCGCGGGGTATGAGGCGGCGGAGTAGCGAGCCCGGTCCACAACGGAAAAGTGTCCGAGGGGCGACGGGCAGCCGCCACATCCACTTGGAACACGAAAAGGCCTCGCCGGCGAGACGTCGCCTTGCGAGCTTCGGGCGATGCGCTGTAACCGTGCTGTTGGCGCCTTCCAAGCTCGTCACGAGCGTGTCGAAGTCTGCGGTTTACCCGCGGCCCGCCTCGATGATACCGACCATCGCCCGGGTAAATTCGACCATACTGTTTGCCGTCATGGCTGCATTGTCGGGAGATTGCCCGATATGCTCGGCGGCTCCGCAACATGATCGTCGGATGCTGTCGTAGTAGGGATCTCTCTCATCGTCCGGCATCGTCGCCAAATTCAGGGCACGGCGGTGGATCATGCGCAACAGCTGCGCCAATGCTGTTTCGACACTCATGCGTTTGCTCCGCATCGGTCGAGCGTCTCGGCACACTGAGTGCCGGATCGTCGATCGGGGACATTCCCGATTCGAGCAGGCTGCGCCGTAGCTATTAATATATAGTTGATTGCTAATATGACCGGAAAATCAAACGGAGTTCAGCCGACAGCGATGCCCGTTGCGATGAACTTACGGTTCAAGTGTGGGAATGCGCGGAGAAAACTTTGGCTGGGGTTCTTGGAAGCATTTCGAACTTTCTGCGCCTCGCCTCAAACCGAATTGCGGGTGCTTGTGGATAAGGCGGGCCATTATGTTGGCGCCTATGTCGCGGCAACACGGTCCTTCAGGTCGTAGTCGCGGTGATCACAATCCCGGTTCTCGCGGTGCTTCACAAAACGCTCAGGTGCTGCTCGACATGACGTCGACTGATTTCATTGCCGGCGTGCTGGTGGGGGCCGCCGCCCTGTTTTTGGTCGGTACTTGGCCGAACGCGAAGAGCGGATCAATTCAGGGTCAAGGTTCGAGGAAAAGAGCACGCGACGCTCTTGTAGGCGCTTCGCCGCCTGGTGGTGCATCGTCACATTGTTGGCCCACGTGCCGGGCCGCTGGCTGCGGCCGGCGGGCTTTTTGTTGGCGGTCAATGCCCCCGAGGGATGTAGACGGGCTCTCCCGAGGGCACTTTCGCCGCGAACTGGAGAGTGAAGAGGAGCCGATCCCGGTCATCCGTCACGTTCATAATCCAAGGGGTCATATGCTCCCAAAAGGATTGCTTGCTGTCGTTTATCATCTCACCGGCTGCGCGCACTGCTTCCAACCGCGGGGCGTCCAAATCCGGGAGATCGACCCCTTCAGGGTCGGGAATGAAAGTGCCATTGTCGACGTGAAAATAATAGGTCGTCATGCAGCTTTGCCCTTGTTGGATAACCCTAACTGTCCCGGCAGGAGTTTGTTTCACGTTCTGTTACAGCTAGACGCGCAGCGAAACCTTCACCTCCACCAAGAGTTTCTCCCGATCGATTCACGGAGTTGTGCATGGGTCGCGACGGCAGAGATGACAAGAAGGAACCGGTCGATCTGCTGGTTCGTCGGCTGGTCAAAGAGGCGGACGTATCGGAGACGCAAGCTCGCGAGCTTGTCGAGCTGATTGGCACCGACTGGTCGTCACTCGTTCGTGAAGCCCGCTTTCTTAAAGGAAGGCACTGATCGTCCCGGAACATTTTAGGTAAGCGAACGTTCATGCGGCGAGTTTTAGGTGTGGTCAGTTTTGAAATTTCGGGGTAGGGCGCAAGGCTTGGGCTTTAGGAGATGGACACGCAGCTAGCGAATTCCCAGAAGCAGTATTTTATGTCGCTCCGGCTAATCGAAAAGGCAGAGCGCTCCGTCAGGCGCACGGCCAAAAGCCTGAAGACGGGATTCAGCGCGATTATTCGCTCAGCCTCGTTGCTGCAAAAGCCGATCCGGACTCCTTTGGTTCTGCCGTCGGACCGAAGGGGGATAGACCTAGAGGGGAGCCGGAGTGGCTAGGGCATCGGGTTGGACTGCTGAGCTAGCCGGATAGCCTTCGCGGGCTCGTCAGCTCCGATCACCGCCATGCCCAGCAGATACGTCAGAAGCGCCTCGCCCGATGCGTCCAACCTGCGGCGCACTTCCTTCAGCATCGATCGGGCGAACTGCAGGTTCTCAAGTCTGGTGGGCTGAGCATCTCGGCCTCCCATAAACTATGGCTGGACCGAAAGTATTAGCCGAAGCGTGGGCGAGAGTTAATTCAGCCGCGGCGCCTGGTCGGCGACAAAGGGTGCCAGGCCGTGGGCGAAAAACACCCGCTGAATCTGCACAAGACGCAGCGGGTGTTTTAGTCTGGCACTTCGACTGGCGCGAAAGGGACTCAAAACGCCCAGCCGGGAACAACAATGAGATAGCGGGCTATAGGTTTCATGGTAGGGACCTATGCGCTGTTACGTGCGACCGAGGTCGCACGGAATGGACTCGTTTCTGACTATTTCTGGGTGTATCTTCTTCCCGTCGTCCGTAATTGGGTAGAGGCACGCGGATGCTTGGGAGCGGTCATGATGCTTTCGCCCCGTCCGGGGGGACAAGCATGTCGGCATACGGTGTGGCGGATTCCGCCCAACTTGCAACTCTCACGAAAGCCCTGAATGACTATTGTGCCAAGCACCGGGTTGCAGGGAAGGATGAGCGCGAGCGCATAGCGCTTAAAGTCCTGGGGCTTTTCGGACGAGGCCTGATTGATCCTGACCAGCTATCGGCAGAGCTCGAACGGGTTGCCCGGTGATCCAAGAGTTGCATCCATGGGGAACAGAACAGCGGCTTGTCGATAGCGCGCGCCGCTTGATTGGCCGCACCCGCGCCGAAGTGGAAGATGCAAGATTGAAGGTCGAGCAATCGCGGCTTGCCCTTGAACAGTCCCGCAAGCGCCTCCAGCACTCACACCTTCTGGAAACACAGAAAAGCCCCAGCGCGGAGGGTGACCGGCGCTAGGGCTTCAGGCATGTAACTAACCTAATACGTCTTTTGGACATGGTGTGATCGGGTAAGCCCTTCCTAGCCCCATAGCCTCACTCGCCATCGTCGGCGTGCGTTGCTGTTGGACTAGCGCTTGCGTACAGCGTCCCGGCTGACCGTTATACCCAGATCCCGGCCGCTTACGGTGACAGTGTGCTCATCAACACGCATGACCTCGCCTATAAGCTCGATCTTCTGCCCGCTGCTTATGTTGAGGGTGGTGTCCACGATTGAGTGCGGTTGGTGATAAGACGGGATCAGTACGCTCACCCGATCCTCAGTGACGCGCTTCCGCACAGTCGCGGTGATCACGACTTCGTCGCCGACCTTGATGCCGCCCTTCGCCATACCCCTAAATGCTCGAGCGGCGGATTGGTTCGCAAGCGCAAGCTAATGTAACATCCGCCTGAATGTCAGGCCGTCTTATCAGCCCCCCTCAAATAGATGATGGCGGCGCACCGTAGGAGTTATAGGATCGACTTCGCGCGGCTTCCCCGAGGCGAAAAGATGCAGTCTCCGGTAGAAAAGAACAAAAGCCCACCTCGGCTGTTGCCGGGCGACGCGGAACGGCAGGCGAGGCTACAGAAAATGGTCGGGCTCCGAAGCCTTCGATCCCACTGCTCTTGCCTCCGGCTCGACCCAGATGCCGAGTTTCATGATGTGATCGACTGTTCTGCTCTGTTTGAACTGCCGAAGATCTCGGGACGTTACGTGATGGGGAGGCCGGCGAGGGGCACGCTCGCTTGAAGGATTTGCTGTTGGCGATGCTTCTCGACGAGCACATCAGCATGGCGTGACGCCACGTTCTGGATGGCGAGCGGCATATCGTTCGTCAGCACGAACGAATAGTTCGACTGCGTTCCAAAGATCTCCCCACTGCGGACGCTTTGAAGTTCCTGGACCTATTGGAACAAGTTCCCGCGTTCCAGCGACAGCACCTATCACAATTATTGTCGAAATCGGACCTGGGGGGATCTGCACGTTCGGCGACGCCGAAGCGGCTGTCACCGAGCCCGACCGGCGACGTGATTTCGATTTCCCGTCCAATCGTCCGGCTTGCCCTACAGCTTCAGAACGAAATCAGATTGAGGGGGCTGAAAGCTAAGCCTCCGAAGAGCACGCTTCACTAGCTGCCGCCCACCGGCCGCTCCCGGCCTCCGTCGCCGACTGCGGATGTACCAGCGGCGACCGGAGCAGGCCCCTTTCGACCGCAAAGAGGTGAATGGGCTTCTTGGGCCAGAGGGGCGATCGAATCGAGGGCGGCTTAGGACCCCGGCGAGCGCCAACGCCGCCTGGTTCTCTAAGCTGCTGAACTCGCTGGTGGACGTTTGGCTACAGAACCGGGCGGTTTGGCTTCCTCGGTTCCGGCAAGCTGTTGCACGGATTTGCAGCCAATGCGGCTAAGCGCCAGTCTCTTTGGCACATCTCCCTTGTCAGCAACTCATTGCGATCATCATCAGCGGTCGCTCGACCTTTCTTCGCGGCAAGCAGATAATCGGCTCTGTTCGTCCGAAAGTCTTCCTTGTTCGCAGACATCGTTTTCCTCCCGGATTCCGCAGGCGTTGCCCTCCTTCTGGCCTGACGGGGAGACACACTAGCTGCCGATATGTCGCGCGAGTCCACCGATTGAGGATTGTGTAGAACGATTTATCCGAGCAGCGGCTGCCCAACTCTAGGCGGTGTAGACA
>NZ_RZRX01000348.1:0-5091 GCF_003997405.1 Mesorhizobium sp. M2A.F.Ca.ET.042.01.1.1 | reverse complement strand
CGACAATGCCGAGTTCAAGGAGATGTTCGCCGGCGGCGACGACGCCTCCAAGCGTCTGGCGCCGCAATATTCGGCACTGGCCGACGAGGCTGGCTGCGGCTTCTTCGACGCCGGCACGGTGGCCGTCACCACGCCGCTTGACGGCGTCCATCTCGATGCCGAGAACACCCGCAACATCGGCAAGGCGCTGGTGCCGCTCGTGCGCGTGATGCTCTCACTCTAACCTTCAGAAAGTTCAGGGAGAAAACCCCGTGGCTGAATCCTACGACGTCATCATCATCGGCTCAGGCCCCGGCGGCTATGTCACGGCGGTGCGTTCCGCCCAGCTCGGCTTCAAGACGGCGATCGTCGAGCGTGAGCATCTGGGCGGCATCTGCCTCAACTGGGGCTGCATCCCCACCAAGGCGCTGCTGCGCTCGGCCGAGGTCATGCATTATTCGGACCACCTCAAGGATTATGGCCTTAAGCTCGAAGGCGGCAAGGTCAGCCCCGACACCGCCGCCGTGGTCGACCGTTCGCGAAAAGTATCGCTCAGGCTGAACACTGGCGTCGGCTTCCTGATGAAGAAGAACAAGGTCGATGTCATCTGGGGCGAGGCGAAGCTGACTAAGCCCGGTGAGGTCGTCGTCTCGAAGACGGCCAAGAAGGCGATGGAACCGCAGCCGCCGGTGCCGAAAGGCGTCAAGGGCGAGGGCACCTACACCGCCAAGCACATCATCCTGGCGACCGGCGCCAGGCCGCGCGCGCTGCCCGGCATCGAGCCGGACGGCAAGCTGATCTGGACCTATTTCGAGGCGATGGTGCCGAAGGAGATGCCGAAGTCGCTGCTGGTGATGGGCTCAGGCGCCATCGGCATCGAATTCGCCTCCTTCTACCGCACCATGGGCGCCGACGTGACGGTGGTCGAGCTGCTGCCGCAGGTCATGCCCGTCGAGGATGCCGAAGTTTCGAAATTCGCGCAGAAGCAGTTCGAGAAACAGGGGATGAAGATCATCCTCGAAGCCAAGGTGACCAAGGTCGAGAAGGGCGCCAACTCGGTCACGGCGCATGTCGAGATGAAGGACGGCAAGGTCGAGAAGATCACCGCCGACCGCATGATCTCGGCCGTCGGCGTGCAGGGCAACATCGAGAATCTCGGCCTCGAGACGCTCGGCGTGAAGACGGACCGCGGCTGCGTCGTCGTCGACGGCTATGGCAAGACCAATGTGCCGGGCGTCTACGCCATCGGCGACGTCGCCGGACCGCCGATGCTCGCCCACAAGGCTGAGCATGAGGGCGTCGTCTGCATCGAGAAGATCGCCAACTTCCCGGGTGTGCACGCCATCGACAAACTGAAGATCCCCGGCTGCACCTATTGCAGCCCGCAGGTCGCATCCGTCGGGCTGACCGAAGCCAAGGCCAAGGCGGAAGGCAAGGACATCCGCGTCGGCCGCTTCCCCTTCAGCGCCAACGGCAAGGCCATCGCGCTCGGCGAGGACCAGGGTTTTATCAAGACCATCTTCGACAAGAAGACCGGCCAGCTTCTCGGCGCGCATATGGTGGGCGCCGAGGTTACCGAGCTCATCCAGGGTTTTGTGGTGGCGATGAACCTGGAGACCACCGAGGAAGAGCTGATGCACACGATCTTCCCGCATCCGACGCTGTCGGAGATGATGAAGGAGAGCGTGCTCGACGCCTACGGCCGCGCGCTGAACGCATGATGGGTCACCAATCGGTGACAAATCGCCGACCGGTGGTAGATGGCCAATCCGTGCTAGATTGGTCGGGTGAGACTCACACGCGGCAGCCGGAGAAAGCTGCCGGCAAGGCAGTTCGTATCCGGATGCATTTTCACCTGATCGAGGAGGAACTGGCACATGCATTTGAATGGCGTCGGCTGGATCGCAGCCATCATCGTCGGCGGTCTGGCAGGCTGGCTCGCCGAGATGGTCATGAAAAGCAACACTGGCATCTTCATGAACATCATCATGGGCATCGTCGGCGCGATCGTGCTGAACGCGATCCTGCAGGCTCTCAACATCCAGTCGTTCGGCGTCGGCTGGGTCGCCTATCTGATCACCGGCTTCATTGGCGCCTGCCTGCTGATCTTCGTCGGGCGACTCGTTCGCCGCTGAGCAAAAGCCGTTATGCGAAAACGGCCGTGGCGGCATGCGCTGCCCCGGCCTTTTTCTTTGCCGCGAAAAGTCCTAGATGACGAAAGACAGGCGGCTGGCGAAATAGCGGCCGCGAAGGGTTTGAGATGGTCACAGTCGTAGACACGATCGCCAACCGGCCGCGCCCGCGGCATCCCGAGAAGGCGCACCGGCCCGACCAGGAGGTGCTGCGCAAGCCCGACTGGATCCGCGTCAAGGCGCCGGTTTCCAAGGGCTATTCCGAGACGCGCGAGATCGTGAAGTCGCACAAGCTGGTGACGGTGTGCGAGGAGGCCGGCTGCCCGAATATCGGCGAATGCTGGGACAAGAAGCACGCCACCTTCATGATCATGGGCGAGATCTGCACGCGCGCCTGCGCCTTCTGCAACGTCGCGACGGGCATCCCGACCGCGCTCGATCCGGATGAGCCCGCCCGTGTCGCGCATGCGGTCAAGCAGATGGGGCTGAGCCATGTCGTCATCACCTCGGTCGACCGCGACGATCTGGCCGACGGCGGCGCGCAGCATTTCGCCGACGTCATCCGCGCCATCCGCGCGGCGACGCCCTCGACAACGATCGAGATCCTGACGCCCGACTTCCTGCGCAAGGACGGCGCGCTGGAGATCGTCGTCGCCGCCAAGCCCGACGTCTTCAACCACAATCTCGAAACCGTTCCGTCGAACTACCTGACGGTCCGTCCGGGCGCACGTTACTTCCACTCGATCCGGCTCTTGCAGCGCGTGAAAGAACTCGACCCGTCGATCTTCACCAAATCCGGCATCATGGTCGGCCTCGGCGAGGAGCGGAACGAGGTGCTGCAGCTGATGGACGATCTGCGGTCGGCCAATGTCGACTTCATGACCATCGGCCAGTACCTGCAGCCCTCGAAGAAGCACCATCCGGTGATCCGCTTCATTCCGCCGGACGAATTCAAGTCCTACGAGACGATCGGCAAGACCAAGGGTTTCCTGCTCGTGGCATCGAGCCCGCTGACGCGTTCCTCGCATCATGCCGGCGAGGATTTCGCCAGGCTGCGCGCGGCGCGCGAGGCGCAGCTCGCGAAGGCCAGCTGACTTTCAATGCCGAAATTCGAGGCGACACGCCGCGTCGCGCATACACCGCAAGAGATGTTCGCGCTGGTGGCGGACATCGAGGCCTACCCGCAATTCCTGCCGCTCTGTGAATCGCTCACCGTGCGCTCGCGCAAGGAGCGGGACGGCCGCACCATCCTGGTTGCCGACATGAGCATCGGCTACAAGGCGATCCGCGAGACCTTCACGACACAGGTGCTGCTGAAGCCCGACGAGAACGCCATCGACGTCAAATACATCGACGGCCCGTTCAAATATCTCAGCAACATCTGGCGCTTCGACCCAGCCGATGGCGGCTGCGAGGTGCATTTCTTCATCGACTATGAATTCAAGAGCCGCATTCTCGGCGCGCTGATGGGCACGATGTTCGACCGCGCCTTCCGCATGTTCTCGGAAGCCTTCGAGAAGCGCGCCGATGTCATATATGGCGCGAAGCCGGCCTAACTTTCGCCGAGCGCGCGCAAGCCGAGTTGCAGCGCGTGCCGCACCGTCTCGTGCCGGATGAATTCGCGGCCCTTCTGGCCGAACAATTGCTGTTCGGCGGCAATCGGCTGTCCGGCCAATCCGATCCCGAACCAGACAAGGCCCACCGGCTTGTCCGCCGAGCCGCCGCTCGGACCGGCAATGCCGGTGACGGCGAGCGACAGGCTTGCCCGCGAATGCGCCAGCGCGCCGGCCGCCATCTCCAGCACTGTCTCGCGCGAGACGGCGCCATGCGCGCTCAGCGTGGCGGCGGAGACGCCGAGCATCTCCATCTTGGCTTCGTTTGAATAGGTGATGAAGCCACGATCGACCACGGCGGACGATCCGGCAATGTCGGTCAGCGCGGCAATGATCAGGCCGCCGGTGCAGCTTTCAGCCGTCGCCAGCATGATGCCGCGATGCTGACACGCCTGAAGCAAAGCGATGGCGAGTTCGGCGTTGCTCATGCCGGCACCTCTCCCGGATAGACGACGCTGGCCGTGGCGATCGCCGCGATGCCTTCGCCGCGCCCGACAAAGCCGAGCTTCTCGTTGGTCGTGGCCTTGATCGAAATGCGCTCGGGCGCGATGCCGAGCATGGTGGAAAGCGCCTCCGTCATCGCCACGCGATGCGGCCCGACGCGCGGCGCCTCGCAGATCAGCGTGATGTCGGTATTGGCGATGCGGCCGCCGCGCTCGCGCACCAGCTTGGCCGCGTGCTCGACGAAGATCCTCGAGGCCGCACCCTTCCATTGCGGGTCCGATGGCGGGAAATGCGTGCCGATGTCGCCGGCGCCGCAGGTGGCAAGCAGCGCGTCGGTCAGCGCATGCAGCCCGACATCGGCATCCGAATGGCCGGAGAGCTTGCGCTCATAGGGGATGGCGACGCCGCAGAGCGTGACATGGTCGCCGGGTTCGAACGCATGCACATCGTAGCCATTGCCGGTGCGAATATCCGGGAAGCGCTGCTGCGCGTTTGAGAGCCGCTCGTCGGCCAATGCAATGTCCCTTGCCCAGGTGAGTTTGACGTTGTCTGGCGATCCGGGAACGATCTTGACCGGTATCTGCGCCCATTCGGCGATCGCCGCGTCGTCGGTGAATTCCGTCTTGCCGAGATGATGCGCCTTCTCATGCGCCGCAAGCAGCGGCCAGAACGGAAAACCCTGCGGCGTCTGCGCCGCATGAAGGCCGGCCCTCGACACCGTCTCGTCGATCATGCCGGTGGCCGATTCCCGCTTCAGCGTATCGGCGACGGGCAGTGCCGGCAGGGCGCCGTGGCGCTCCCCGATGGCCTCGATGGTGCGATCGATCAGCCCGGCATCGACGAACGGGCGCACGGCGTCATGCACAAGCACCTTTTCGGGTGCCTGGTCCCTCAGCGCGAGGAGGCCGAGCCGGACGGAGGCC
>NZ_RZRX01000347.1:0-5095 GCF_003997405.1 Mesorhizobium sp. M2A.F.Ca.ET.042.01.1.1 | reverse complement strand
GTCTCGAAGCGCAGGGCATTGCCTTGGAGCCGCAGACACAGATTGGAGCACCTGCCCTACGCATTGAGGGTAGCGAGCTTGACGCTGCCGACATCGAAGCAGATCGCGCCGAACTGCACCGCGAGATCGCGCGCAACAATGGCGCGCGCATCATCGCGAATCCATCAGTGGCGCTGGATGCCATCACGCATCAGCAATCGACCTTTACCCGAAAGGATATTGCGAAGTTCGCGCATCGACACAGCGACGGAATCGAGCAGTTCAACGAGGTTACGCGAGCCATAAGCAACGCGCCCGACCTTGTCGAACTCGGCAAGGACGGACGCGGCGAAGACCGCTTCACCACACGGCAAATGATCGAGACGGAACAGCGCCTGTATCGTGCGGCAGAACGCATGTCCGGGCAGGGACACCATGCGGTGAGTGACCGGGATCGTGGCACGGCTCTGGCGCTTGGCAAGGACCGCGGCCTTGTACTGTCGGTCGAGCAGAGTGATGCACTGGATCACATCACGGACGGCCGCGGCCTTGATGTCGTTGTCGGTTTTGCCGGCACCGGCAAGGGCGCGATGCTCGGCGTGGCGCGCCAGGCGTGGGCAGCGGCGGGCTACGAGGTCCGAGGCGCGGCACTCTCCGGCATTGCGGCCGAGAATCTCGAAAGCGGTTCCGGCATCCCGTCGCGCACCATCGCCAGCATGGAACATAACTGGGGACAGGGCCGCGATCCGCTCACGGCGCGGGATGTCCTGGTGATCGACGAGGCCGGCATGGTCGGCACGCGCCAGTTGGAGCGCGTGCTCTCGCATGCTGGGAACGTCGGCGCAAAGGTTGTGCTGGTTGGCGATCCACAGCAGTTGCAGGCCATAGAGGCGGGTGCTGCATTCCGTTCGATTCACGAACGCCACGGCGGCGTCGAGATCGGTCAGGTACGCCGGCAGCGCGAAGACTGGCAGCGTAACGCCACGCGCGATCTGGCAACAGGCAGGGTCGGCGCTGCGATCGGCGCCTATGACAAGCAAGGCATGGTGCACCAGGCTGCGACGCGCGGGGAGGCGCGCAGTGATCTTGTCGAGCGCTGGGACCGCGATAGGCGGGCAGAGCCTGAGGCGAGCCGTATCATTCTCACGCACACCAACGACGAAGTCCGTGCATTGAACAAGGCAGCGCGCGAGCGTATGCGCGCTGCTGGAGATCTCGGCGAAGAAGTTCAGGTGGATGTCGAACGCGGTGCAAGGACCTTCGCTAGCGGCGATCGTGTCATGTTCCTGCGCAACGAGCGGTCGCTTGGCGTCAAGAACGGCACGCTCGGCATGATCGAAGAGGTCAGAGTCCAGACGATGACGGTTCAAACCGACGACGGCAGGTCTGTGCGCTTTGACCTGAAGGACTTTGCCCACATCGACCACGGCTATGCCGCGACCATCCACAAGGCGCAGGGCATGACGGTCGATCGCACCCATGTGCTGGCGACGCCAGGCATGGATGCGCACGGCAGCTACGTTGCCCTGTCGCGGCATCGCGACAGGATGGATCTGCATTATGGCAGCGAAGACTTCGTGACCCGCGAACGACTTGTCCGCGCGCTGTCACGCGACCGCGCCAAGGATATGGCGTCGGATTACGACCAGATCGACCCGGCGCAGAGCTATGCCGAGCGCCGCGGAATTAGCTTCGGACAGCGTGTGGTCGAGATCGTGCGCCGGGTCGTTCCGGAGAAGCTGCGCGACAGGATCGGCGGGCTGCTCAATGGATTGCGCTTGCCCGCAGACGCCGAGCCCGGACAAGACCGTGGACATCAGCCGGGAAGGGAAGACGGTCGACCGCAAAACGGCGATGCCGCACTTGGAAGAGAAGCTTCCGCCAGGGGAGCGCAGCGCGAGGCGGATGCGCCGGGGGACTCGGAAGCGGCGTTGCGTCGGGCTCGCACGAAGGCGCTTGTGCGCCACGCACGCGCACTCGACGCTGTTACGAGCAGCGGAAACGCGAGCGGAGAGGGCGGTCCTGAGCAAATGCGCGAGTTGAGAGACGCGCGCATCGCGTTCGAGAAGGTTCGGCCGCATGGCTGGCGCGATGCCGAAGCGGCCTATGTCAAGAATCCCGAGTTGGTTCGCGAAGCGGCGGTCGGTCGCGTCAACCGCATTGTGCTTGCTCTCCAGCTTGAGACGGAAATCCGCACCGGACTGAATACCGATCCGAAACGCCGCGCAGACCGTTTTGTGGAACGCTGGCAGAAGCTACACCGGACAAGCCAGGAGCGATACCAGGCCGGCGACATGTCCGGCTACAAGTCAACGCGTTCGGCCATGTCCGATATGGCCAAGAGCCTCGAACGCGATCCTCAACTTGAATCCCTGTTGGCAAACCGCAAACGCGAGCTTGGCATTCACACTGATTCCGGCCGGCGCCTTGGTGCGGAACTCGCATTCAGCCATGGCATCGGCAGGGGGCGCGGAATCGGTATCTGAGCCCCTCCGATTTGCCGCCGTTTCCACGCCACAGGCGGATGAGGCAAAAAGCCGGTTGCGTCCAGCTATGGTGCGGCCTGTTTGTCCTAGTAGAGGTCAGCAGCAACCATTGAGAAGCAGGCGAGCTATGCCCGAACCACATCGCATCATACGCCTCAGAACCGTCCTTGACCGCACCGGCCTCTCCCGCTCGACCCTTTATCGCAAGATTGCCGAAGGCACGTTCCCGGCTCAGATCAAGATCAGCATAAACGGGGCGGGTTGGAGGGAATCCGATGTCAATCGATGGATCGCTGACCCTGTTTCGTGGCGCGCCAGAGCGGGACGAAACAATAGCGACTAGGGGCAATCGATTGGCAGACAATCGCTGCCATCGGAATAGGTTCACCTTTATCAAATCCAATGACCGATAAGGGGCCGACATCTGCCAGTCCGCTTAGCAAACACATCTGGCTGAACCGGACATCCGGCAAAGGACCGCGCTCGAGTCTTAGCGCGTCCCAGGTGCGACCACGATGCGTGCTCGCACGTTTCCAAACTCATTTTGGCGCAGCCATTCCGTCCTGCAACCCCTTGGGATGCGTGATTGCTCGGAGTTGACGCAGGTCAAAGCAACGCCCTCCCCGGAGACGTATATTCCTCCCCTCACCGGATGCTTGCCTTTGACGGCCATGGGCACCGCTGTCCTGAAGTGCATCGACCGTCAGGCATATCGGAGAGCAACTCAAGAATATTTTCCCAGACGGAGGCGAAGTCATGAGCAAATTCGTTGTCATCGTGTTTCCAACCGAGGCGAAAGCCTACGAGGCCACTCGCGCGCTGCAGGAGCTTCATGCCGAAGGAAGTCTGACGCTCTACGGGATGGCCGTGATCGCGAAAGACGCCGAAGGCCATTTCGGGGTCAAGCAGACTGCTGACGAGGGCCCCCTTGGCACTGCAGTGGGCGCCTTGGTCGGCGGCCTTATCGGCCTGGTCGGCGGTCCGGCTGGCGTGCTCGTCGGTATGACGGGCGGCACACTCGTCGGAAGCATGACGGACCTGTTCAATTACGGCGTCGGCGAGGATTTCATCTGGAAGGTCTCGAAGACGATGCTGGAAGCAGGCAAAACGGCGGTCGTTGCCGAAGTGACCGAGAACTGGACCACGCCGTTGGACACGCGCATGGAAGCCTTGGGGGGCACGGTGATGCGGACCTGGCGCGCCGATTTCGAGGATGAGCAGATCGCCAAGGAGCTTGCCGCGCGCAGGGCCGAGCTGCAGGAGCTGCAGGCCGAGTATGCCCAGGCAAATGCAGATGCCAAGGCACGACTCAAGGCGAAGCTGGACCAGGCGAAATCGGACATCAATCAAGCGGAGAAGCGGCTCCAGACCCGGCTCGAAACAATCGAGACGGAACTGAACGCCAAGATCGCTGAGCTCGAGAAGCAGCGCGCCGCCGCGCAAGCTGAGGCCAAACAAAAGATCAACCAACGCATCGCCGCGCTGCGGGCGGATTTTGAGACCCGCTCTGGCAAGCTGAAGCAGGCGTGGGCACTCACCAGGGAAGCGCTGGCTGCGTGAGATCAACCGGAACCTCAGGCGGCCGGACCCAAGGGATCGGCCGCCTGAGGACATACCAGTTTCATCGCCGGCGAACGAGCGCATCTTTCCGGCAAAATGGAGGCAATGATGTCGGATCAGAGCAGCATGCATGCCTATCTGAACTGGACCAAGCAACGGATCGACGAGATGGACGCCATCTTGGCATCGCTGGAAGCCAAGGTGGGCCAAGTGAAGGTCGACTCGAAGGCCGATGCCGATCGAATTGTCGCCGACCTCAGGAAGCGGCGCGACGAATTTGAGGCCGCCGCGAAGGCCCAAGCAAAAGCAGGACAAGCTGCTGTCCGCGAGAACACAGCCAAGTTGGAGTCGCAGTGGCGACGTTTCGAGACCGAGGTCAACACGTATTTCGAGACGGTCGGCAAACAGGCGGAGCAGCAAAAGGCTACATTCCTGCAGGCTGCCGCAGCACAGGCTAAGGCTTGGCGCGACACGGCCGAGGTATTCCACAACGAAGCTGGGAAGGCCGTGACCGCGAGGCGCGCTGACATCGACGCGGCGGTAATCAAGATGAAGGCGGGCGCCGCGGAGGCCGAGGCGCGGCTGCATAAGCTGAATCAGGCGGGAGGAGAATCCTGGGCGGCGCTGAGCGCGGCGCTGGCCGAATCGCGCCAAGCATTCGATCGAGCAAATCAAAAGGCCGGCGATGCCCTGAAGGGCGGTGCGCAGACCAAATCCAACTCATCGACCTGAATTCGGGCGAGGTCACTTTGGGAAGGTAACGACGTGAGCACAGATGCCGTAATCTCCCGCGAGTTGAAATCGCTGCAAGAGGCGGTGGCGCTATTGCAACAGCAGCGAGCGGCCGCAGCCGCCCCGACAGACAATGTTGCCACCGGTGCCGAACCGGTCCACACAGCCGAAGATGACCACACAGCCGAAGGCGAAGAATGGCACGCCGACTTGCGCGCGCTCGCGGACGAGGTCACCGGGTTCTTTGAGGAAGCAGAGAAGAACATTTCGCAACATCCGACGTCGAGCGTCGTCGGCGCGCTGCTTGTCGGAATACTGATCGGGCGCCTGCTCGGAAG
>NZ_RZRX01000346.1:0-5179 GCF_003997405.1 Mesorhizobium sp. M2A.F.Ca.ET.042.01.1.1 | reverse complement strand
GTTTTGTCGCGGGGGCTTTGGCATTTAGGCCATTGTTGACCGTGATCGAAAAGCGATATTTTTTGATTGAGGCCATCGAAGATTTCGATGGCGGCAGCTCAAAGGCCAAGGGACAATGGACACCGAGAATCTGCGCAGTTTCCTGGAAGTCGCGGCGCATGGCAGCTTCACCGTCGCCGCTCATCGGCTGAACCTCGCCCAATCGACCGTCAGCGCGCGCATTCGCGGCCTGGAGGAACAGCTGGGGCGAAAACTGTTTGTGCGCGACAGCGACGGAGTCTCACTCACCCCGGCCGGCCGGCAGTTCCTGCCGCATGCCTCGACGATCACCCGCACCTGGGAGCAGTCGCGCCAGGACATCGCCGTTCCCGATGGCTACGAGACACTGCTCAGGCTGACCGCGCCCGCCTATCTCTGGGACAGCATCACCTCGCCCTGGATCGACTGGATGCGCGCGAAGCGGCCGAACGTGGCGCTCAGGCTGGAGGGCAGCTTCCCGGATCTGGCGATCGACCAGATGGCCGAAGGCCTGCTCGACATCTGCATCCTCTATCTGCCCAGGCCGCATCCGGGCATCGTCTATGAGACCTTGGCCGTCGATCAGGTGGTGCTCGTCCAGCATGCCGAGCAGCCCGGATCGTGGACGGACAACTACATCCTGATGGACTGGGGGTTGGAGTTCCGCGTCGAGCACGACCGCGCCTTTGCCGGCATGGTGAAGCCGGCGATCTCGGCCGGGCTGGTGTTCATCGGCTTGCAGCACGTCCTGTCGCAGAAGGCGGCCGCCTATCTGCCGCTCAGCGCGGTCAGCGCTCATATCCAGCGCGGCGAGCTGAAGCGCGTCGAAGACACGCCGGTCTTTCAGCGACCGATCTACCTTGCCTATCCCGCCAACCCGGCATCGTCCGACGCTCTCGACATTGCACTCAAGGGTCTCCGCATGCTGGTCAAGGACTGGTCCGAAGCAAGCGGCTTCGCCGAGGCCGACCGCGCCCTCAGCATGGCGGACGAGCTGTAGTGTCTCAGTTGAAATTTGACCGGCTATCAGCCGGCACGCTCGCCTGTCGCGCCAGCCGGCGAACTCCTATATGCTTTTCAAGATGGATCGGCACAACAATCAACTAGCGCACACTTCAGACCGGCTGCCCCGCTGGAGAGCTTTGGCTCAGGTGATGTTGCCGAACGAGTTTTCTGCGGCATCCATAAATCGGACAGAGCGTTGTTCAACTTATGCATTTTTCGCCGAGGTACTTTCTTCTGTTCGCAGAGCCCATTCGGTCGACGATCGCAACGAGCTTCCCAAAATCTACGCCTTTGCCGAATGGAGCCTCTGGCACCCCAACAAACAGCTTTGGAATGCTGCTGGAGTTTCCTTCTACGAGCACGCCTTTGACCATCGTGCTGACATAGACAACGTTATGGCATGGATTGCTCCCAAGGCGAGGGCGGCCGTATCGGGCCTATGGGACCTGCACTTGGATCCCGCAACCTTAGAGCGCGTCAAACGCGCATCACAAAGCATTCACTGGAGCCATCAGCGCGAATGCGATGTTGCTTTGCAAACCGCCATCGCCACGTTGAATGCGCCGGTAACAGCGGCTTAAACCTGCGACATTGAGGAAAAAATGCAGGCCCACCGGACCTAAAGGCCAGAAGCGCCCGCCGACGTGATCGGCAACGCCGTCCGCGTCATGCGCATTGCCACTGGCGAGGAAGCCGACGACGCGCAGGACGACGGCAAGAGTGCCGCCGCCAAAGAGCTTGGCTCGAAGGGCGGAAAGAAGCGCGCCGCCGTTGCGTCGAAACCGGGCAAGCGTGGCCCCTACAAAAAGTCAGCCGCCGGAATTTCAAACTGAGACACAACCGGACGCCTCTGCCTTGTCTGCAGTTCAAGCAGGTTCCACGATCCTCGGCTTCTGCAGCTTCGCCAGTTCGGCATAAGGAATGTGGCATCGGATGGTATGCCCGGGCTGGGCCTCCGTCAGTTCCGGCTCCTGCGTCTCGCAGATGGCGCCGATCTTGCGCGGGCATCTGGTGTGGAAGACGCAGCCCGTCGGCGGGTTGGCCGCGCTCGGGATCTCGCCGTCGAGGCGGATACGCGAGCTCTCGGTGCGGTCGAGCTTTGGAACCGCCGACAGCAGCGCTTCGGTGTAGGGATGATGCGGCCCGGAGAACACTGCCTCCGACGGCCCGAACTCCATGATGCGGCCGAGATAGAGCACGGCGATCTTGTCGGAGAGATAGCGCACCACGCCGAGATCGTGCGAGATGAAGATGTAGGAGACATCCTGTTTCGACTGCAGGTCGGCCAAGAGGTTGAGGATCGCCGCCTGCACCGACACATCGAGCGCCGACGTCGGCTCGTCGCACACCACGATGCGCGGATCGCCGGCAAAGGCGCGCGCGATCGCCACGCGCTGCTTCAGCCCGCCTGACAGCTGGCGCGGCTTGACCGCCAGATGCCGGTCGGTGAGCCGCACCGAGCGGACCAGCTCTTCGAGGCGCGCGTCCAGTTTCTTGCCGGTGAGCCCGCCCAGCCGTTTCAGGGCGCGGCTCAAGATATGTCGGATCGAATGCGAGCGGTTGAGCGCGGAGTCCGGATTCTGGAAGACGATCTGCACCGCCTTGACCTGATCCTCCGAGCGGCTGGCAAGCCGTGGCGCCAGCTTCTTGCCTTCCAGCTCGATCGAGCCGCCGTCGTCGGGCGGGACAAGGCCGAGCAGGAGCCTCGCGAAGGTCGTCTTGCCGCTGCCGGATTCGCCGACCAGGCCGAGCGTCTCGCCGGGTCTCAGGCTGACCGAGACATCCTTCACCGCGCGCAGCGGACGGCCGTGGCCGGCATAGGTCTTGTTCAGCCCTTCGACCTGCAGCACCGGCGGCGCCTGCTTGGGCGCGACAGCGGGAATCTCGGCGGGTGTCGCGCGCGGCAGCGACTGCGCCTTGTCATGGTAGTGGCAGCGCGACAGCCGGCCCTCGCCGAGATCGTAGAGCGGCGGCGGCTCGGCGCGGCAGCGTTCGGTGGCCAGCGCACAACGGTCGGCGAAGGCGCAGCCGACGATATTGGCGCCGATGCCGGGCAGGAAGCCGGGGATGGTGTCGAGCCGGCCCTGGTCCTTGCGCTGGCCGCCGCGCGGCAAGCAGCGCAGCAGCGCCACGGTGTAGGGATGGCGCGGATCGTTGAAGACGTCCCTGGTCGAGCCTTCCTCCACCAGCATGCCGGCATAAAGCACGCCGACCCGGTCGCACATATTGGAGACGACGGCGAGGTTGTGGCTGATGAACAGGATCGACGCCGACAGCTCGCGCCGCAGCTGGCCGATCAGGTCGAGCACTTCGGCCTCGACCGTGGCGTCGAGGCCGGTGGTCGGCTCGTCGAGGATCAGCATCGAAGGGTCGTTGGCCAATGCCATGGCGATCGCCACGCGCTGCTGCATGCCGCCGGAAAGCTGGTGCGGGTAGCGCTGCATGACGCTGGCTGGATCGGAGATGCGCACCCGATTCAGCATGGCGAGCGCCTTGTCTTCGGCCGCCTTCCCCGTGATGCCCGCAAGCTCGAAAATCTCGGTCAGTTGCCGGCCGATGCGCAGCGATGGGTTCAGCGCCTTGCCGGGATCCTGATAGACCATCGACACGCTGTCGGCGCGGGCACGCCGCAGCGCCTCGCTATCGAGCTTCATCACATCCTTGCCGTCGAGCGCGATCGAGCCGCCGGTGATCCAGCCGTTGCGCGGCAGATAACGCACCACGGAAAGCGCCACGGTGGATTTGCCGCAGCCGGATTCGCCGACCAGCCCGTAGGCTTCGCCGGCCTTGATGGTCAGGTTGACGTTGCGCAGCACCGCGCGGTCACGGCGGCCGACGCGATAGGCGACCGAGAGGTCTTTGAGTTCCAGCGCGTTGGCGGCTTGGCTAGTCATTGAACGCTCCATGCACGCCGTCGGCCACCAAATTGACGCCGATCACCAGCGAGGCGATGGCCAGCGCATCGAACAGCACCGTCCACCAGAAGCCGCCGCCGATCATGCCGTAATTGGAGGAGATCGAGAGGCCCCAGTCGGGCGAGGGCGGTTGGATGCCGAAGCCCATGAAGGAAAGCGTGGCCACGGCAAAGATGGCGTAGCCCAGCCGCACCGTCGTCTCGACCAGGATCGGCGGGATGACGTTGGGCAGGATCTCGACGAACATCGTGTGCAGCGCGCCTTCATGGCGCAGCTTGGCCGCGGCGACGTAGTCGAGCTCGCGTTCGGCGAGCACCGCCGAGCGCACCGTGCGGGCGATGATCGGCGCGAAGCTCAGGCCGATGACGACGATGACGGTGATCTTCGAGGTGCCGAGCGCGACGATTGCGAGCAACGCGATGATCACCACCGGGATCGCCATGAAGGCTTCCAGCACACGGCTGACGATGTCGTCGACGATGCCGCGGAA
Source organism: Mesorhizobium sp. M2A.F.Ca.ET.042.01.1.1 (assembly GCF_003997405.1). Classification (NCBI taxonomy): domain Bacteria; kingdom Pseudomonadati; phylum Pseudomonadota; class Alphaproteobacteria; order Hyphomicrobiales; family Phyllobacteriaceae; genus Mesorhizobium; species Mesorhizobium sp. M2A.F.Ca.ET.042.01.1.1. The sequence goes on along the minus strand of NZ_RZRX01000346.1, from coordinate 751 downwards.
ATAGCCGATGACGAGGCCGAGCGCGGTGCCGGCTATGGTGGCCAGGATCGTGGCCAAAGGCGCCACGGTCAGGATGTCGCGGGAACCGACGATGACGCGCGAGAACACGTCGCGGCCGAGCTGGTCGGTGCCGAACCAGTGGTCGGCCGATGGCGGCGCAAGCGTGTTGATGATGTCGGCGTCGAGAGGATCGTAGGGCACGAAATGTTCCCCGAACAGCGCGCAGATGACCCAGAACAGCAGTATGCCCAGGCCGGTCAGGAACGTGGGGGACCTCACGAGCGAATGCAGCACCTCGCCCCAGGGGCTGCGCCGCGCGACAGTATCCGGGACCGCGGGAAGGGATGGGCTGTCGGTCGCGCTCATTGTTCTGCCCCCAGCCGGATGCGCGGATTGAGCACGGAATAGAGGAAGTCGGCGGCCAAGGTCGCCACCGCATAGACGATGCCGATGGTGAGAATGCCGGCTTCCAGCATCGGAAAGTCCTTGCCGCGCGCGGCGGTGAAGATCAGCGAGCCGATGCCCTGGTAACGGAACAGCGTTTCGATCACCACCAGGCCGCCGATCAGATAGCCCGTCTGGGTGGCGATCACCGTGATGGTGGGCAGCAGCGCGTTGCGCAGCACGTGCCGCCAGATCACCGTTCGCCAGGGCAGGCCCTTTAGCACGGCGGTGCGCGTATAGTCGGAATCGAGCGCCTCGATCATGCCAGACCTGGCCATGCGCGCAATGTAGCCGAACAGCACCAGGA
>NZ_RZRX01000345.1:0-5193 GCF_003997405.1 Mesorhizobium sp. M2A.F.Ca.ET.042.01.1.1 | reverse complement strand
CGGCCTGGATGCGCGCCCACGGGCACATATAGGTGCAGACCTGTTCGCGCATGAGCCCGCCGAGCACATAGGTGGTGCCGGTGAGCACCGCGATCGTGGCATAGGCGATGGGCGCCGCCGTGCCGGTGACGACTTCGCCGAGCAGTTTCGGCGCATCGGCGAAGTAGAAGATCCAGGCGCCGCCGCTGGCCACGGCAATGATAAGCCAGATGGCGTGCTTGGAGACGCGCAGGAAAAGCTTGCGGGCGCTCCAGGGAGCGGCGTCCAGCTTCATGCGGGCATTGCGGTCGCCCTCAATTGCGCGTTCGACGACAAGGAACAGGTCGACCCAGACTGTCTGCGGGCAGGTATAGCCGCACCAGGCTCGCCCGACCGTCGATGTGATCAGGAAAAGACCGACGCCCGCCATCATCAGAAGGCCGGCGACGTAGTAGAATTCCTGCGGCCAGATTTCGATGAAGAAGAAGTAGAAACGGCGGTTCGCCAGGTCGATGAGAACGGCCTGGTCGGGAGCGAAAGGCCCCCGATCCCAGCGCAGCCAGGGGGTCAGGTAATAGATGCCGAGCGTGATCGCCATCACCAGCCATTTGAACTGGCGGAAACGACCGGAGGCGCGCTTCGGAAAGATTTTCTTGCGCGCGGCGTAGAGCGGCTGTCGCGTCTTCGCGGAGTTGACCGCTTCGGCCTCGAGCCGTTCTACCTGCGACTGATCCAGCACGACGATCTCCAATCACGGCGAAATAATGCCGCCTTCTTTCCGGCAATCTCGCAATCGCGCGGGCGCGTCGCGTTGATGCAGGTCAAATTGAGCCATCAAAAAGCAAGTCGAGGCCCGGCATGACCGGGCCTCGTCGCTTGAACGGCTGAGGGCCGAGAATAGGCCCCGCTCCTATTCTCCGCCGCCAAGCGAATGGACATAGACAGCCAGCTCCTTGACCGTCGTCTCGCCGAGACGGCCGATCCAGGCAGGCATCACCCCGTTCTTCGGGGCTCGCACCTGGGCAGCAATCGCGGCCTCGCCGGAGCCGTGGAGCCAGATGGCATCCGTCAGATTAGGTGCTCCGAGGTCGCGGCTGCCCTTAGCGTTCTCGCCATGGCAGGCGGCACAATTGTCTGCGAAGACCTTGGCGCCGGGCTCGATCAGGCTCTTGTCCTGCACCGGTCCGGAAAGGCTCGCCACATAGGCGCTGACCTGGGCGATCTGTTCCGGCTTGAGCACGTCCGCAAAAGGGGTCATCTCCGACTGACGGGTGTCGGGGTCCGCCGCGAAGCGGATGCCGTGCGTGATCGTCTGCTGGATCTCCTCCGCCTTGCCGCCCCAGAGCCAATCGTCGTCATTGAGGTTCGGAAACCCTGTCGATCCTTGCGCGCCCGAGCCGTGGCACTGCACGCAATTGACCTTGAATGCCGCGCCGCCGGCGGCGACGGCGAACTCGCGCAACGTGTCGTCAGCGGCGATTTCCGAAACGGTCTTGGACTGTATCGCCGTGACGTATTTGGCCTTGGCGGCGTCAGCCGCGGCCATCTCGTTCTTGACGTCATTGCGGCTGGAGAAGCCCAGGACACCCCTGGTGGCGGAACTCAGCATCGGCCAAGCGGGATAGGCAATCGTGTAAGCGAGCGCCCAGGCCACGGTGATGTAGAAGGTGATTACCCACCAGCGCGGCAGAGGATTGTTGAGCTCCTTGATACCGTCCCATTCATGGCCGGTCGTCGTGATGCCCGAGATTTCGTCGATATGCTCGTTGCTCATGATCAATCGTCCTGGAGAGGAATTTTAGCGGCGTCGTCGGCATGCTTTCTGCCACCCGGACGCAGCGCGAAGACAATGCAGCCGACAAAGAACAAAGCCATGGCAAGCAGGCCCCAACTGTCGGCGAACTCCCGCATCAAGTTGTATTCCATCGGTTGCCCTCCTCAGCGGTAGCCGGCTGCTTCGTCGTAGTTCTTGAAATCGACCAGGGTGCCGAGCATCTGGAGATAGGCCACGAGAGCATCCATCTCGGTGACCTGCTGCGGGTTGCCGTCGAAGTCGCCGATCTTGGCCTTGGGGTAGCGTTTCTCCAGGCCGGTCGTGTCGGCATTGGGATCGGCCTGCGCCGTCAGGTCGGCGTTTGCGTTGGCGACCATGTCGTCGGAGTAGGGCACCCCGACGCGCCTGTTCGCAACCAGATGCGTCGAGAAATCCTTCACCTCGATCGGCGTGTCTTTCAAGAACGCATATTTCGGCATGACCGATTCCGGCACCACGGAGCGCGGGTCGGCAAGATGCTGAACTTGCCAGCTGTTGGAGTAGCGATCGCCGACGCGAGCAAGATCCGGTCCGGTTCGCTTGGATCCCCACTGGAAGGGGTGATCGTACATCGACTCGGCCGCCAGGCTATAATGGCCGTAGCGTTCCACCTCGTCGCGGAACGGCCGGATCATCTGGCTGTGGCAGAGATAGCATCCCTCGCGCACATAGATGTTGCGTCCGGCAAGCTCCAGCGGCGTGTACGGCCGCATGCCCTCGACCTTCTCGATCGTGTTGTCGAGATAGAAGAGCGGCGCTATCTCGACGATGCCGCCAACGGTCACGACCAGCAGGGATCCGACGAGAAGAAGCGTCGCGTTCTTCTCGATCAGCGCGTGTTTGTCTATCAGGCCCATGTCTGGCTCCTTATTCGGCAGGCTGGAGGGCGGGGGCGGAACCCGGCAAAGGCTGCTCTTTGCGCTGGTAGCCGCGGATGGTCATGGTGATGTTCCAGGCCATGATCAGCATGCCGGCCAGGTACATGGCGCCGCCCGCGGCGCGCATGATGTAGTAGGGATGCATCGCGGCGACCGTCTCGGCGAAGGAATAGACGAGGAAACCCTGCTCGTCGTATTCGCGCCACATGAGCCCCTGCATGATGCCCGAGACCCACATCACCGCCGCGTAGACAACGATGCCGAGCGTCGCCAGCCAGAAGTGCCAGGTGACGAGGCGCATCGAATAGAGCCGCTCGCGGTTCCAGAGCTTGGGCACCATGTAGTAGATCGCGCCGAAGCTGATCAGGCCGACCCAGCCGAGCGCGCCCGAATGGACGTGGCCGATTGTCCAGTCCGTGTAGTGCGACAGCGAGTTGACCGTCTTGATCGACATCATCGGCCCTTCGAAGGTCGACATGCCGTAGAAGGCGATGGCCGCCACCATCATGCGGACGATCGGGTCGGTGCGGATCTTGTCCCATGCGCCGGAGAGGGTCATGAGGCCGTTGATCATGCCGCCCCAGGAGGGCATCCACAGCATGATCGAGAACACCATGCCGAGCGTCTGCGCCCAGTCGGGCAGGGCGGTGTAATGGAGGTGATGCGGCCCGGCCCAGATATAGAGGAAGATCAGCGCCCAGAAGTGGATGATCGACAGCCGGTAGGAATAGACCGGACGGTTCACCTGCTTGGGCACGAAGTAGTACATCATGCCGAGGAAGCCCGCCGTCAGGAAGAACCCGACTGCATTATGGCCGTACCACCACTGCGTCAGCGCGTCCTGAACACCCGAGAACGCCGAGTAGCTCTTCGAGCCGAGGAACGAGACCGGCATCGACAGGTTGTTGACGACATGCAGCATCGCAATGGTGACGATGAAGGACAGGTAGAACCAGTTGGCGACGTAGATATGCGGTTCTTTGCGCTTCAGAATGGTGCCGAGGAAAAGGATCAGGTACGCGACCCAGACGATCGTCAGCCAGAGGTCGACATACCATTCCGGCTCGGCATATTCGCGGCCTTCGGTGATGCCCAGCAGATAGCCGGTCGCGGCCATGACGATGAACAGCTGGTAGCCCCAGAAGACGAACCAGGCGAGATTGCCGCCGAACAGCCTCGCGCGGGACGTGCGCTGCACGACATACATGGATGTGCACAGAAGGGCGTTGCCGCCAAAGGCGAAGATCACACCGGAGGTATGAAGCGGCCGCAGCCGCCCGAAATTGAACCAGGGCCCGATGTTAAGCTGAGGGTATGCAAGCTCCAGCGCGATGAGCACGCCGACGAGCATGCCGACGACCCCCCAGAACACCGTTGCGATGGCCCCGTAGCGGATCGGGCCATCCATGTAGGCGGATGGGTCGATCGGCGCCGCGGGCTTGAAATCCGTAGTGCGCAGCAGGACCGCAGTGAATCCAGCCACGGCCAAGAACAAAACCCACATGTGCTGGCGAAAAGGTTCATCCACCCCGAAGCCGGCGGCTACGAGGGCGCCAAAGGCGAACAGGCTTAGAAGGACGATCTCCGTGCCAAATTTCATCGCAAGTCCCCGATCTCGTCTCGAAAGTTCCGACGGAAATACCCGCCCGAGCCACCTTTTCGAGATTTCCCGGCCCCCCGGCCTTGATCCAGGTCAAACGCGCACTGCTTTTATTTGGAGGGCGTCGGAAACTGATCCCGCTTCAGGCAGGGACGCCAGCGAAACGACCTGCAAGGCCGAACCTTGGGACCTTGGTGATATCAAGCAAGCGAAGGCTCGCAGGAGGATCGTCGCCGCTCAGTCGCCGCAGCGTTCCTCGATCTGAGCCATGCTTGCGAGGCTGATCTGCCGCTTGTTGACGATCCGGATCGTGCCGTCGGACCGCAACCTGGACAGTTCCCGGCTGACCGTCTCAATGGTCAGCCCGAGAAAATCGGCGATATCGGTGCGTGTCAGCGGCAGGTCGAAGCTTATCGGGCTCGCCGGATGGTGCGCGGGATCGGTGTTTCTGGCGACCATGAGGAGGAAGCTTGCGACCTTCTCGGACGCGGTCTTGCGCCCCAGCGCCGCCATCCAGTCGCGTGCTTCGTCGAGCTCGTTCAGCGTATGCTTCAGCAGCAGACGTCCAAGCTCCGGCATCTCGTTTGCCATCCGGTCGATGATTGCCTTTGGAAACGAGCAGAGCGCCACATTCGTCAATGCTTCGGCCCTGATCGGCTTCTTTGCCTCGAACGGCCTGCCCAGGAAATCGGGCGCGAAATGGAACCCGACAATCTGCTGACGACCATCCGAGAGATTTCTCGTGAGCTTGACCACGCCGGACAGAAGGTTGGAGTAGGTTCCGTCGTCGGGCAGTTCCGTGCCAGCCGGAACCTCATGCCTGGACGAGGCTTTGGCCAACTCGGCGAGTTGGCGGGCGTTGAAGGCGCCGCATAACCCATCCTGCCGCGCTTCGCAGGATTTGCAAATTGCGGGGACGTCGG
>NZ_RZRX01000344.1:0-5208 GCF_003997405.1 Mesorhizobium sp. M2A.F.Ca.ET.042.01.1.1 | reverse complement strand
CCATATAACGACCGACAATGACATTCAGGATAGGCATCATCTCTGACACCCACGGCCTGCTGAGACCTGAGGCGGAACTGCGCCTGGCCCGGGTAAACCACATCATCCATGGCGGAGACATTGGCAGTCCTGACATTATTGCCGCGCTTCAGCAGATCGCGCCGGTTACCGCGATCAGAGGCAACGTGGACAGGGCCGGGTGGGCTTCGAAATACGCCGACACCGCGCTGGTGCGGCTGGCAGGCAGAACCTTCTACGTCCTTCATGATCTCAAGGCGCTTCAGGTCTCACCAGCGGCGCTTGGCATCGACATGGTCGTGTCGGGTCACTCCCATGTGCCAAAACTCAAAACCGTTGACGGCGTGCTATATCTTAATCCAGGCAGCGCCGGTCACCGTCGTTTTAAGCTACCGATCACGCTTGCGACGGTTGATATCACGCCTGACGGTCTACAGCCGGCCATTCACGATCTAAGTAGCGGCTAACGCGCTGGCTTAAGGCGATCGCATGCCAAGCCGAACCGCCCCCATCGGGTGAACGTCCGCGCGCGATCAATCCATGCGGCGCGAGCCCAATGCAGCGGATGCGTCACAGCCGGTCGACGTGCTCGGGTTCGAAATCACCCGGCGGAACCTTTGCAAGGCTAAGCCCTTCTCCCCTCGAACGACCTTGGATCCTGCTCCCGCCTCTCTGAACCGATCTAGGATATCGCCGAGCGCCGTCCGCTGCATGTCGGCATTATTGCATGTGTGCCGTCCAGGCGGTCGAGGTCGTACCCGCTACGGCAGCCTGAATCAGTCGGTCGGCGAGTATGGCCAGGAACGCGATCGACAGGCCGGCGATGAGGCCCATTCCGGCATCAGCCTTGCCGAGCGCGACATAGACCGCCTGACCAAGGTCGCGGGTGCCGACAAGGGCGGCTATGGCGAGCATCGAGAGCGCCGCCATGATCGTCTGGTTGAGGCCTAGCATGACGACCGGCAGCGCCAATGGCAGCTTGGCCTGCAGCAGCGTCTGGATGGGCGTGGCGCCCATCTGCTCGACCGCCTCTACCACGTCGGCCCGCACATGCCTCAGCCCGTGCTCGACGTAACGGATCGGCGGCACGATGGCGTAGAGCATGATGGCGATCAGCGCCGTGAACTCGCCCACCTTGAAGAACATCAGCGCCGGGATGAGGAAGACGAATTGCGGCATGGTTTGCAGCGCGTCGCAGATCGGCTTCAATGCGCGGGAGACCCGCTCGCTATGCGCGGCCCAAACACCGAGCGCGCCACCGACCAGAAGGCAAAGCAGAACCGCCAGCGTGCAGAGATAGAGCGATTGCACCAGCTGCGGCCACAGGCCATTGACCAGGATCAGCCCGAAGCCCACCACCGAGAAGAGGCCGAGCCGCGGCCCGCCCACCTGGCCTGCAAGCAAGGCCACGGCAAGGATGAGGACGGGCCAAGGCAGATCCAGAAAGCCGGTGTAGAGAACAAGGCCGGCGGCCAGCACGGCGACCGCAGCCCGCCAGCCGAAACGGCGCAGGGCCAACGCGGCCAAGGCCGCAACCAAACCCATATAGACGGCCAGCGCCGATGGCGGCAGCGAGAAGCCCCACATTGCCGGCGTCGCCGAGCCGGAAATGCCGACGCGCATCGGCAGAAGCAGGCAGTAGAGCACCGCATTACGAACACCGTTGAAGAACCAGGCGTAGTCGCGCACCAGCCCCAGCAGCCATTGGTTCACGGCGCCCATCTGCGTGCGCAGCCCGGTTTCCGGCAGAAGCGTCGCATCGGGCGCGGCCAGCCGGATGACGACGGCGAGAGCCAGCGCGATGGCCAGCGACAGGGCCAGCCGGCTCGGCGTCATCCAGCGCATGGCGCGCGTCGATCCGGTCTCGGCCGCCTTGGCGAAGCCGATGGTGAGGCGGTCGATGAGGATGGCGAGCAGCGCGATCACCAGGCCGGACAGGATGCTCTGGCCGAACTCGGCCTTGCGCATGGAGGACAGCACTTCCCAGCCAATATCCTCGAAGCCGCCGATGATGGCGGCGACGATCACCATCGACAGCGCCGCCATCGTCGTCTGGTTGAAGCCGACGAGAAGCTGCGGCAGCGCCGTCGGCACCTCGACCTGCCAGAATTGCTGGCGGCGCGTGCAGCCGCTCATCAAGCCGGCCTCGCTGATCGCCGCTGGCACACGGTCCAGTCCGAGCATGGTGTTGCGGACCATCGGCGGCGTCGCATAGATCGCCGAGGCGATCAGCCCGACCACAGGACCGAAGCCGAACAGCAAGAGCAGCGGGATGAGGTAGGCGAAGGCCGGCACCGTCTGCATCAGGTCGAGCGCGCCGTTGAGCACCGGGCGCCAGCGCGGGCGAGCGTAACCCAGAACGCCAAGCAGGAAGCCGAGCACGATCGAGATCGGCACCGCCAACAGCACCAGCGCCAGCGTGTTCATGCTCTGCGGCCAGTAGCCGGCGAGCAGGATGTAGGCGAGCGTGGCGAGCGCGAAGATCGCCAGCCGCTCGCCGCTCGATTTCAGCGCAAGGGCGGCGACCGCCAGCATCACCGCCGGCCAGGGCAGCCAGGCGAGCGCCAGCCGCGCGCCGCGCATCGGCGCATCGAGCAGTGCGGAGAGCGCCCGGAACCCCGGCTGGATCACCGAGACGACCACGTCGGTCACGGCGTTAATGTAGGTGGCAAGCGGCAGCGTCCATTCCTTGGGGAAATTGACCAGCCAGGGGATCTCGTTTTTCAGAAGGAGGCAAATCGCCGTCAGCACGGCCAGCGCGCACCAGGGAACAAGGGCCGGCGCGATGGTGAACCTTTGAGCGGATCGCGCTATGGCGGCCGGCGCTGTCATGAGCTTTTGCGCCTCGCCTGCTCGCGCTCCAGCACCGCAAGCACCGCGCCGGCGCTGAGGACCGCCGGCGGACCGTCACCAGCGACTGGCACGGTGAAAGCACTCACGCCGGAGGCGAGCTGCGGGATCAACGCCTCGAGGCTGGTGGCGGCGGCGACGCTGCGCTCCGGCAGCGCCGCGCCATTGGCCGGCGTGGCGATGTCGCCGGCGGTGATTACGCGCAGCAGCGGCATGTCCTCGGTGAACTGCGCGACATAGTCGTCGGCCGGGTTGAGCACGATGTCGGCGGGGCGGCCGATCTGCACGATCTTGCCCGCCCGCATGATTGCCAGCCGGTCGGCCAGGCGGAAGGCCTCGGCGATATCGTGAGTGATGAAGATGATGGTCTTCTTCAGCATGCGCTGCAGGCGTAGGAACTCATCCTGCATCTGCTTGCGGATCAGCGGATCGAGCGCCGAGAACGGCTCGTCGAGGAACCACAGCTCTGGCCCCACCGCCAGCGAACGTGCGATGCCGACGCGCTGCTGCTGGCCGCCGGAGAGCTGGTGCGGGAAGGATGCCTCGCGGCCTTCGAGCCCGACAAGCGCGATCATCTCGCGGGCGCGGGCCTCACGCTCCTTCGCCGGTTTGCCCTGGATCTTCAGCGGGAAGGCGACATTGTCCAACACGCTCAGATGCGGTAGCAGGCCGAAATTCTGGAACACCATGCCCATGGCGTGGCGGCGCAGTTCGATCAAATCCTTGCCGCTGGCGGCGAGCAGGTTCCTGCCGTCGAGCAGGATCTCGCCGGCGCTCGGCTCGACCAGGCGCGACAGGCAGCGCACCAGGGTCGACTTGCCGGAGCCGGACAGACCCATGATGACGAAGATCTCGCCCGCCGCCACCTCGAAGCTGGCATCGACCACGGCCGGCAGATGCGCCTCCGCGCGCAGACGCTCGGCCAGCGCATCTGGGTCGATCACATAGCCGCGCGAGTCGAAATAATAGTCCGGACGCCGGCCATAGACCTTCCAGACATTGCGGCAGGCAAGTTTTATCGGACGCGCTGCAGTGTTCATTCCGATCGACCCCTGCCGATTGGTCGCCTGGCCCCGCGCATTGCGGAAGCCGGGCCTTTATCGCCCTTAGCCTTTGCCAGGCACATCGGCGAATTTATCCCTTGGCGCCGTCAACCCAGGGCTTCCACACCGCCTCGTTCTTGTCGATCCAGGCCTTGACCACGGCGTCGAGGTCCTCGCCCTTCTTGTCGACGGCAAGCATCATCTTCTCCTGCTCGCCGGCGTCCATCTTGAACGCCTTGAGGAAGGCGTAGGCCGCCGGCCATTTGGCGCCGAAGCCCGACCAGACGATCTTGTCGACATCCGGCGGGGTGATGCAGTGCTCGTTGGTCTGCTCCTTGCAGGGCGGCATAGTGACCCAGCCGACGTCGTTTTCGGCCAGTGCGTAATGCGGCCCCCAGAACATCATCACCAGCGGTGTCTTGGCAGCCTCGGCGGCTTCGAGCTCGGCCACGAGCGCACCCTCGGAACCGGAGGGAACGGCGGTGTAAGGCATGTTGTTGTCGGCAAGGATCGTGGCGGCCCGCGAGCCCCAGTCGGCCGGATAGTCGAGGAAGCGCGCATTGGGCGCGGTTTCCGGCGTCGACAGCGCCTTGACACAGTCCGGCTTGTTGAGCGCCGTCCAATCGGGCAGACCGGGGCAGACCGTCTCCATAAATTTCGGGTAGATCCAGCCCTCACGCGTCTTCAGGTCGAGCTTGCCGATATCCTCGATCTGCTTGGCGGCGAGCGTCTTGGGATAGATGTCGCCGACATTGTTCATCCACACCTCGACCGAGGCGCTGAGCGAGCCGTCGGCGAGACCGGAAAACTGCGGGAAGTTGCCGGCGGTGACGTATTCGACCTTGTAGCCGAGCTTTTCGAGAAGCTGTCCGGCGATGTGCGTGGAGACGTGCGCGCCGGTCCATTCGAGCATGGCGAGCTTGATCGGCTCGTCCTTGGCGCCGAGATCGGCGGCGGCGACCGGCGCGCTGGCGGCAAGCATCAGCGCCAGGCCAATTCCTGCATTTCTTATTCTGTTGATCGTATTCGGCATGATGTTTCCCCTGTCTGGTTGTTATGGTTCGAGATGAACTTCCATCCTCGATGGCGAGGCTGCCGCTAGCCTCTTTCCGCGCCACTCCCCTGGCCGCCGGAAAATTCCGTTACCGCGCAAAACTGATGACGTACCTCCCTTTCGACTGACCCCGTTCGAGAGCGACAAGTGCTGCCGACAGCTCTTCCAGCCCGATGACCTCGACCGTCGTCTCAAGCGGCTTGTCCGCATGCATGGCGACCAGCTCGCGCATCTCCTGCCTTG
>NZ_RZRX01000343.1:0-5234 GCF_003997405.1 Mesorhizobium sp. M2A.F.Ca.ET.042.01.1.1 | reverse complement strand
GGGCAGGTCCAAGGTGGCATCGCGCGTTGGCTCACGCAGCATGGCAAGCGTGGTGGGGGCGGGCGCTATGCCGAGTTCCTCCCGCAACAGGCGGATACAGGTTTCGCCCTGGCGCTCCGCGGCCGCCCTGTCCCCGGCCGCCAGGTGGGCCCGGATCAGGTGACGGTGCGCGCTTTCGCTCAGCGGGTCCAGTCCCGCCAAGCGCGTCGCGTGCACGACCGCGCTGCGAGGCTCGCCGTCGGCGATCTTCGCCTCGATCAGCCTTTCCAACGCCTGCACCAGCCGGCTGCGCAAGGCCTCGCGCCTGAAGAAGATCCATTCCTCGATTTCGGGACAGTCCGGCAGTGAGAAGCCGGCGAGATAGTCGCCCCGGTAAATGTCGGCGGCCGTATCGAGAGGGCCGACATTGCAGGCATGCTCGAAAACCCTGGAATCGGCCTCGACGGACAGCGCCGGGTTCAGGCTGAGCGATGCCCCGGCCGCAGCGATGACCTCGCTGCCGAACGCGATGCGGATTTTATACAGGGTGCGCCGAAGGCGTGCCCGTGCGGCTTCTTCGTCGGTATCGGGCCATAGAAGCGTGGCGGCGACCTCCCGCGCCACGGGCCCGCCGGCTTCGGCGAGGTAGATGAGGAGTGCCGCCGCCTTGCGCAAGGCAAGCTCCACCGTCCGGCCGTTCAGACGGAACTCCGGGAAACCCATAAGTTGGAGTTCCAACCGCTTCATCGATCGGTATCCGGCCGGCGGGGGACGTTGGAGGGACGCCGGCATTCTATCCACCCCCATGACGTCGGGCCGATCGGGCCCGATCAGGAGACTCCCTTGGAGCGAGAAATGTCACTGGTCAATACTGTCACCCACCATCGCACGTCGGAGGCTGTTGCCGAGGATGGCGCCCTTATCGACATTCGGACGACCGGACAGGGAGGTTGAGACATGTGCCAATCCTGTCTCTCCTGGTATGCGCGCTGCATTGCTCCCTACCTCGTCCACGCCGGGTGTTCGGCCGGCGCATTCGCGCGCATGCGAAGGCGCATGATCCCGCGGGCAGAGGGCATTGTCGTCGAAGTCGGCTTCGGGTCCGGCCTGAATCTTCCCTATTACGACGCCGCCAGGGTGGAAAGGCTGGTCGGCGTCGATCCCGACGGCACGATGCTCGGCCTCGCCGAATCGAAGAGCCGCTCCTTGTCATTTGAGGTCGAACGCCTGCGCGCCAATGGCGAAAGCCTGCCGTTGAGCGATGACTTGGCCGACACGGTCGTCGTGACCTACGCCTTCTGCACCATTCCCGACCCTCAGGCGGCGCTGAACGAGATCCGGCGCATCCTGAAGCCCACGGGCCGGCTGATCTTCCTCGAGCATGGCCAGGCCGAGGGACCGCGTTGCCGCAGGTGGCAGGCGCGCCTGAATGGGCTGTGGGGGCGGCTCGCCGGCGGTTGCCAACTCAACCGCGATCCACTGCGCTTGATCCGCGCGGCGGGCTTCCGTGTCCTTGAAGAGGAGCGCGGGCGGTTCCAACTGCCCTTCTGGCAATTGGGAAGCCACTACGCTGGCGTCGCGGCACCCCCGAGAAGTTGATGGCCCTCGGCCCGCCGAACTTGCACTTCCGAAAACAAATAAGGCGTCCGCGTGGCTCTATGGATAGGCGAGACGGTTCATGGGCTGGTGGCCGGGGCGGGTAAGACTTAGATTGAAGTTCCGCTTTCATCCATTGCGGTCTTTCAGTTCCGAGCGCCGCTTGCCGGAGCAGCGTCCGCCCCTCGCGGACCAATGGCATCTTTAGCGGAACGCTATATACGTTGACGCTTGAGCAGCGCCTCCGCTTCGTCGAGGAACGCCATGGGAAGGGTCATCGTCATCGCCATCTGCCTTGCCGTCGCGACAGGCGCCAACGCCCACGACTGGTACCAGAACAAAGTCGATCCGGTAACGAACTTCAAATGCTGCGGCGGCACGGATTGCCGCCCCATACCGGAGTCCTCGGTGCAGTCCAGGGCGGACGGCGGCTATGTCTATCTGCCCGATGGCTTCAACATCCCGCGAGAGCGCGTGCAGGAATCGCCGGACGGCCGATACCATATCTGCGAGAACAGATACGTCATCACCAACCAGCCCTATCTGCGCTGCTTCTTCGCGCCGCGGCTCAAGGTCTCGCGGTTGCTCACGCAGTAACAGCCGCCACAGGCTCTTTAGGCGATCACTGCCGATTACCGGCCCGTTGGGCGCGCCCAAGTCCATGCTGAAGACGATGTTGACCGGAGCAAAGCGCGCTGCAAACCGTTAGACCCGACAGTGCTGCAGGGAGTGACAAGCATGGCGCAACTGGTCAAAAAGCAGGAGCCTCTCGCCTTTCGCTTCGCCGATGACGGGCTGGTGCCCAATCATCCGCGATGGCCCATGCTTGTCTATCCCGGCGCGGTGCCGCTGCCGGACGACGTCGATCCGGCTGCGGTCTTCGAGGATATTTTCGGCGCGAATGGCTGGGGCGACAGCTGGCGCAACGGCATCTACAGCTTCGTCCATTATCACTCGCGCATTCATGAGGTTCTGGGCATCGCGCGCGGCGCTGCCGAAGTGCGCTTCGGCGGCGACAAGGGCAAGGTGCTCGAGGTCAAGGCCGGAGACGTGGCGGTGCTGCCCGCCGGCACGGGCCACCAGCGCCTGTCCGGCTCGGCCGACCTCCTGGTGGTCGGCGCCTATCCGCCCTTCGGCACATACGATCTGTGCCGCAGCCCCGAGCAGCATGCCGAGGCGCTGCGCAGGATCCCGGAGGTCCGCCGTCCCGACAAGGACCCGATCCATGGCAGCGAAGGTCCACTGCTGAAGGCATGGAGCGAAGGCTGAAATGCCAAGGATCGTCGCCATCGAGCATCTGACGCTGGACGGTGTCTTCCAGGCGCCGGCGCGTGCCGACGAGGACAGGCGCAATGGCTTTGAACATGGCGGCTGGGGCAATCCGGGCAGCGATCCGACAATGCAGGAGGTCATCGGCCGCGCCATGGCCGGCGGCTGGTCGCTGCTCGCCGGCCGCACGACCTATGAGGACCTCTACGAAGGCTGGGCCGTGCGCCAGCCGGACAGTCCCATGACCAGGGCGCTGGCCGGCGCGCGGAAATTCGTCGCCTCGCATGATGCGGGCTACGAACTACGCTGGGAGAACTCGACGCTGCTTGCCGGCGAGGCGGCAGAGACGGTGCGCGCGCTCAAGCAGGGCCACGACAAGACATTGGTCATGTTCGGCAGCGGCAAGTTGCTCGGCGCGCTGATGCGGAACGGGCTTGTCGACGAGCTGGTGCTGATGATCCATCCGCTGGTGCTGGGCGACGGCCTGCGCCTTTTCGAGGCGGGGCTTGCGCCTTCGACGCTAAAACTGTCGAGCCAGGTCGTCACGCCAACGGGCGTGGCGATCCTCGCCTACGCCTTCGAAAGCAGGGTAGCGGCCTGAAACGGAACGCCTACGGATAATGCTCCTTCTTCGGCGCATAGATTGCCGGATCGAAATCCAGTTCCTTCGGCAGCCTCTGGCTCGAGCATTGCAGATGGGTCTGGCGGGCGAGTAGCAGCCGTTGCTGCCGCTCATGCTCCTTCACGGCCGCCACCATCCCCATGCTGTAAGGTCCAAACAGCACGCCAAAACCCCAGCCGGGATGGTCCTTCTCGCGCTGCGTATAGTCAGCGGCGGCGGCGCGGGCCTGCTGGCATCCCGGCGATGCCCATTTCGGATCCTGCTGCGACAGCGAGGCGCCGTAATCGACAGGCGAGGACGCGCATCCAGCCACACCCGCGCAGAGCGCGGCGATCATCGCATTTCTCATTCTTGAGTCCTTGCTAATTAAGGCCGGAGAGACCACAGAATGCTTCTTCGCACAAGCGAGATGGCGGCAAAAGGAGAGAGCCGGACAAGTGCTGTCGTCGTCCGTCAAAGCGTTCCCGAAATTTTTCAACACCTCGTTCCGTTTCCACCCGCCGCTTCGTCCTTGGTTCGTCCGCACCGAAAAGGAGAGCCGCAATGGCTGAAATGATCGTCATCTACAAGCAGCCAGCCGACGCGCAGGCGTTCGACAAGCATTATTTCGAGACGCATATACCGCTGGCCAAGAAGATACCGGGCTTGAGGAAATACGAAGTAAGCCGGGGGCCGATCACAGTGCTCGCCGGACCGTCTGACGTCTACCTGATCGGGACACTTCATTTCGACGATCTCGACGCGATGAAGAAAGGGATGGCGAGCCCGGAGGGAAAAGCGGCCGGCGCGGATCGCCGGCTCTACGCGCCTGATGAGTCAGGCGTCCAGATTTTCGTTTTCGACAGCGTGGAAATCTGAGCCCGCTCGCGCCGCTCAGAATTTCCGGCTGAGATAGGCCGACCCGGCAAGCCCGAACCGCCACTCGAATTCCACCGCCTTGGTCAGGCCGATCCTGCGGCCGCTGACGATGGCGGAGGGATCGGCCCGCGACGGGGCAAACTCGAAAGGCGGCGCGGTCAGCGGCAGCCGATTGTGCGAGCCGTCGATGCCGAGCGCCTGGCAGAGCTTGCCGGGCCCGGAGCAGAGCACCCGCTCGTCAGCTACGCCGCGCCGGCCGTGCATCTCGGCAATGCCCGATTGCGGCTGGAGCGCGCGGATCAGCACGGCGCTGCCCGGCAGGCACACCGCGTTCAGGCACCAGTGCAGGCCGTAGGAGCGATACACATAGGCCGTCCCGGGCGCGCCATACATCGGCGCGTTGCGCGGCGTCTCGCCGCGATAGGCATGCGAGGCGGGATCGTCGGGCCGGTAGGCTTCGGTCTCGACGATGATGCCGCCGACACCGGAAAGCGTAAGCGTCGCGCCGATCAGCGCGCGGGCGACCACAAGCGCGTCGTGGGCGAAGAAATCGGCGTCGACCGGATCGACCATCGTAGGCGTTCGATCAGCCAAGCAGATTTCGCGCCGCGCGCATGAAGATCCGCGAGCCTATCGGGATCAGGTCGTCGGGGAAATCATAGTCGGGGTTGTGCAGCGATGGGTGCCTTTCGCCGGCGCCGAGGAAGAACATCGCCGATTTGGCGCTGTGGCCGAAAATGCCGAAATCCTCCGAGGCGCGCATCGGCAGCGCCGCCTCGCTGCGCGCAACGCCTTCCTCGTCGAGCGCGCGGGCGAGATGCTCCACCGCGTCCGGCGCGTTGACGCTGGCGACGAAGATCTCGTGATCGTCGAAGCGCACGGCAAGACCATGCGCGGCGGCGATTTTCCT
>NZ_RZRX01000342.1:0-5249 GCF_003997405.1 Mesorhizobium sp. M2A.F.Ca.ET.042.01.1.1 | reverse complement strand
AGATCCTTCTGCTTCTGTCGAGTGTAGGATTTCGAATGGCAGTACTGTTCCTACCCGCTAAACATAGCAAGGGGATCCGCCTGAGGCCAAATTTCCCGAAGTTTTACTATACTTCTTTGCGAACGATTCGTTGGGGTGGGAATGAACGTCTATTGCAGGGGACTTGCTCGCATCAGGCACGCGACAACTGGCGAGATCTACGAGATTGAAAGTGATGAGCTGGATTGGGATGCCGTGGGCGGCGATGAACGTCAGATGGGGTCAGAGATCCACTATGAAGCCGTATTGGAGCATCCCACATTAGGGGAACTGAACTGGTCGCTGTGGGAATATCCAATAGGGGTTGAAAACCATCACGAGACGAATGCGGGACGACATCAGGTCGTTGAGGATTTCGATTACGGCCTTGAGCATGACGAGCCTGAGCCGGAAGACTGGGAGGGGGATTTGAACAATCCGGTTGAGGCCGAAGCGCCAAAACAAACATTCAGATTCATTCGTGGAGGCGACGCCGATGGCCGCGAATATGATTGGGGCGACGGCGCCGATATCCTTCGCAAGGCCCTGGCTGAGTCGCTGAACGCGAAAAATGTTGCATTCCTGCTCGGCGCGGGATGCTCGTCGCTGCGCGTCGACAATGCCGAGGTTGGTATTCCGACCATGGCGCCGCTTGCCGCGGAATTCACCAAGGCGCATGAGCAGGATGTAGCTGGGCTACCTACCAATGCCGAGCGCAAGGTGCTTCTGGAGCAGCTTGGCATCGATATCAGCGCTCAGGAATATGCCCGTAATCTCGAACGCCTGATGGAACTGCTTCACAGCCTGCGCTTTTCGCTGGGGCGAAGCTCGCTTGAAGTGTCGAAAAAGCAACTGATCATCGTGGAGTCGATCATCAAGAAGGTCCAGGCTTTTCTTTGGGCCAAATGCACCAAAGGGGCTTTTGCCAAAGGCGATCGCGGCGTCCTGAACCTATATGAGACCTTCTACCGTAAGCTCGTTCTGCGTGATCGCTCATTGCCTCGGCCCTGGGTGTTCACGACCAACTACGACCTTTTCAACGAGACGGCGATGGACAGGCTTGGCCTGCCATATGCAAACGGGTTCTCCGGCGTTGTCGAGCGTCGCTTTAACCCTGCCACATTCCGGTATGCTCTGGCGGAACAACTCGATCTGACCAGCCGCAAATGGTCAGCGGTCGATGGGTTCGTCTATCTCTGCAAGATCCACGGCTCGATCAGTTGGACGGAGGATGATCACGGGCTATTCCCGATCAGGGAAGCCGCCGCGTCCGAAGAGCCCGGCAAGGTGATGATCTACCCGACGCCGGCGAAGCAGAATGCCAGCCTCGGATCGCCATACGCCGACCTTTTTCGGGAATTCCAGTCACGCGTCGTTCGCGAGCAGAGCGTTCTGTTCACGATGGGATATGCGTTCGGCGACGAGCACATCAACAACATCATCTACCAGGCATTGACGATTCCGACATTCAGGCTGGTGATCTTTGTCGATCCCACCCTTGGGGGCGATATTGCCAAGCTGAAAGCCCTGAAGGATCCACGAATTTGGATTATCGGGGGCGAGGGTCCGGAAGCCGGTCGCAAGGCGCATTACTTCGCCACCATCATCGAGCAGTTCCTGCCGCAGAGGCCGAGCGAGCGCATTGACGATGCTGTGCGCAAGGTTCTGGAGGCGATGGCTCCTTCCCAGAAGAAGGAGGAGCAGGAATGAGCCGCGACGACCGAAAGCGGGCGATCGGCAAGGTTGTCTCTGTTGCGGCCGACAAATTTGTCGTCGAGATGCATGCTGGCACCGACAACTTCACGGTCGTCGGTTTCGATGATGTCCACTACGTGGCTCGTCTCGGTTCCTTTTTGATGGTCCCGGTCCAGACGGAATACGTCGTTGCCGAGGTCGTCGGGCTCCGAGAGCGCGATGTCGGCAGTTCGGATCGACGCGATGGCGATATGGACAAGGCGTCTTCGGCGAAGTTTCTGGATGTCGTGCCCGTCGGGATGCTTCCTCAAAAGCCGGGCGAGAAATTTCGGTTCGGTGTGTCGATATTCCCGTCGCTCTACGCCGATGCGCTTTATGCCCTGGACGCCGAGCTTGATCGTGTGTTCGAAACGGACGTTCCAAGCGAGCCTGCGCCGAAAAGGGGAGAGCGCCCACCAATCCCGCCGGAGGCAACCAGGTTCCGCGCCCTGACGATCGGCAGGTCCGTCATTTTTGACGGCTACGATGTCAAGGTAAGGATTGATGACTTTTTCGGAGGGCACACGGCCGTCCTGGGAAATACCGGCAGCGGCAAGTCCTGCACGGTCGCTTCCGTTCTGCAGTCGTTGTTCGACAAACCCGACGAGCATCATGCGCGTGGCGCGACGTTTGTGGCTTTCGACGTCAACGGAGAGTACGCCCGGGCGCTGACCCCCTTGGCGAACGGCAATGGGATTGGTGTTTCCCATGTCATTCTGGATGGAACAGCGGCCGAAGGTCGTTTCCGGTTACCTCACTGGTTCCTCGAACAGTCGGAATGGGAGCTGCTACTGCAAGCGAGCGAACGCACCCAGGTGCCGATCCTGCGCATGGCGCTCGGTCTTGCGACGCTGTTTTCGGGAGGAAATGCGCAGGCACTCAATGGCATCAAGAACCATATCCTGGCGACGTGCCTCAGCC
Organism: Mesorhizobium sp. M2A.F.Ca.ET.042.01.1.1; assembly: GCF_003997405.1. NCBI lineage: Bacteria > Pseudomonadati > Pseudomonadota > Alphaproteobacteria > Hyphomicrobiales > Phyllobacteriaceae > Mesorhizobium > Mesorhizobium sp. M2A.F.Ca.ET.042.01.1.1. Next base: position 2,576 of record NZ_RZRX01000342.1, on the reverse strand, counting down.
AGATCCTGCGTGACGATTCCGGAAGTCCGTCGAAACACGATCGTATGGTGGGCCTTCTGCAACGCTTCAATACCCAGCAAATTAACAACCCGACGATTGCTCGCTTCATCAGGATCAACTTCGGCCAGATGGTCAATCCGGAAGGGCTGACGACCTATCTTCTTGGCGGGGCACAGGGAGGAGGCTTCATCATCGATGGCCTAAAGATGCCTGCGTATGAGTCTCTTCCATTTGAGTTTTCTGCCCTTGGCGAAGCGCTGGATCTCGCGATCCTCTACGAGGAGGCGCATGGGAACCGGCAGATACGCGACTACTGCTCGCAGATGATCACCCGATTCAAATCTCTGGAAGAACGGGCCGAATATGCTTTTCTCCGGCACGGGGTGCAGGGCGGTGGCGTTGATCCGTCCATGGGCGTTTTTCTGTCACAGCTTCTCGGGTTGGCGCAGAATGGGGCGGGCTGGCTGAAGCAAAATCAGGTCATCATCATCGACATGAACGCGGTCGAAGATGAAGTGGTGGAACTCGTGGCTTCCGTTCTGGCACGGATGTCGTTTCGGCTTCTCCGCCAGGCGGATCCGCGCAACCGCTTTCCGGTCCACCTGCTGCTCGAAGAGGCGCATCGCTACATTGCGTCCACGCCCTCACGTTATGCGATTGATGCGAGCCGCGTTTTCGAGCGCATTGCGAAAGAGGGACGGAAGTACGGTCTTTTCCTCCTGGTCGCGTCGCAGCGGCCGAGCGAGTTGTCGAAGACAGTGCTTTCGCAGTGCTCGAATTTCGTGATTCACCGCATCCAAAATCCGGATGACCTCTCGCATATCCGGCAGATGACACCGTTCATCTCGGATGCTGTTTTGAAGCGTCTTCCCTCTCTGCCAAAGCAGCACGCTCTGGTTTTCGGAACCTCGGTCAATCTTCCGACGACGTTCAAGGTGCGTGACGCGGTCCCGCTCCCGGCGAGCGATGACGCGAAAATCCGCGATCTTTGGTTCCACGAGCAAGGGCGAGCGGCTCAGGTCCGCATTGGTGCGCCGCCTGCTCGGGATGCTGGTGCAGGAGGCATCTTCGACTGATGATCGATGCCTCTAATCTGGAAGAACTAGCCAGCGCGCTTGAGGCCAGTCCGGATTATCGGATTCTCCGACGACTTCGGCCGCGGCCACGCCTTGCAGATTTTGACGATGCTGAGACCCGCATGGGCCTCTTGGTCGATGTCGAAACCACAGGCCTCGATCCTGAACAGGACGAGATCATCGAACTGGCAATGGTGCCGTTCCGCTATACGCTGAATGGTGAAGTGGTCGAAGTTTTGGAACCCTTCGACCGTCTCCGTGAGCCGGCGAAGCCGATATCGCCCGAAATCACCGCTTTGACCGGGATTACCGACGCGATGGTTTCCGGCCAGTCGATAGATCCCTCGGAAGTCACAGCGTTTGCTGGCCCGGCCCATGTGGTCATAGCGCACAATGCGGCGTTCGATCGGCGTTTTCTGGAGCGCTTCAGCCCTGTGTTTTCAACCAAGCCGTGGGCCTGTTCGATGTCGGAAATTGATTGGGCCGCCGAAGGGTTCGAGGGAACGAAACTCTCCTATCTCGCGATGGCCTTTGGCTTCTTCTACGATCGACACCGGGCCGCGAATGATTGCTTGGCGGCTATAGAAATTCTTGCGCGCGAGTTGTCGCGTGCGCGTGTACCGGCTTTGGCGAAACTGCTTGAGCATGCACGCCTGCCGACCTGGCGGATCTGGGCCGAAAATTCGCCATTCGAATGCAAGGATCTCTTGAAGGCGAGGGGGTATCGCTGGAACGGTGAGGAAAACGGAAAGCCACGATCCTGGTACGTCGATATCGCAGACGCTGAAAAGGATGCAGAAATAGCCTACCTTCTGCGCGAAATATATCGGTATGAAGCTGACGTCCGAACTGTTCGCATCACCGCATATGATCGGTTCTCGACGAGAGTGTGACGGGCACGTGCCGACTATTCAGACGGGATTTTCATGGCTGATCGCGCCGTTCGGAACCCGCGAAACGCCAACGTGGATTACAAGGCAGTTTTCAGGACAAGAGATTCCAATTTTTCTTGCAGCCCGGGAATGAGGAAGCCGGCAAGATCAATGCTGTACGGCTCTGGCGCGAAGTCAGGTTCACCAGCCCGTAATGATTTGCCGATTCCCGCAGCGCGCTGCTTCCATTTCCCAGTGCGGTCCTGAGTCTCGATCGTCTTCTGCCGTGCGAAGCGCCGGATGGCGTGGCCAAACGCCACGACGTGCTCGGGATAGCCATCCGCGATTCGGTGGGCAACCTGCACAAGATGTTGGAAGCTCCATCCGACAGGCTGGCCCTCCCTGACACTTGCAAGCCCATTCATGAGAGCAACGAAGCTGCTGCTATCGTCGGGCAATGCCGGCAAAGCGATCTCACGCGCAAGAAATGCCTGACGCAATGCCGCCCAGGCACGAACCCCTTCCTCATCCAACTGCGCATGGGGAATCCACACGATCCAGAACGAAAACAGGTCGTTTCGTAGCTTGGCGGTCGCCGCTGCTTCGCGTTCGCGCAATTCCTGCTCTA
>NZ_RZRX01000341.1:0-5257 GCF_003997405.1 Mesorhizobium sp. M2A.F.Ca.ET.042.01.1.1 | reverse complement strand
GGTCTCGCCAGCGTGCCGCTGCCCGGCCGGCCGCCGGGTGTCTTCAATCCCAAGCGCGAGGAATTGCCGGTGACGCTCGCCCGCTTCGGCGCCGGCGCCGACGGTTTGGTGCAGGCCACCGCCACCGAGCCGGCGCCTACCATCATCTTCCCGCCCAATGGCGCGCGCGTCGACCTCGGCACCAACTCCGCCGACGCCACGCCGCTGGTGCTGAAGCTGCAGGGCGGCCGCGCGCCGTTCCGCTGGCTCGCCAACGGCAAGCCGCTCGCCGGCATCGACCGCCGCCGCACCGCGACCTGGCAGCCCGACGGCACCGGCTATTCGACGCTGACGGTAATCGACGCCGCCGGCCGCGCTGCCAGCGTGAAGGTTTTCGTTGAGTAGGATGCGGCAAGCGATTCAGGGGATTGCGCTTCTCGAGGCTTGGTCGCGCGTAGTTTCTCCGCTGAGGTCCGGTGCGAGGCCCCCCTCTCTGGCCTGCCGGCCATCTCCCCCTCAAGGGGGGAGATTATTCGCTTCGCGGCTTTCGCTAGTCTTCAACGCAGGAAGCACGAGCGCGGCGCCCAAACTGCCAATCTCCCCCCTTGAGGGGGAGATGCCCGGCAGGGCAGAGAGGGGGGCCTCGCGCCATACCTTTCCATTAGGAGTTGCTCTGGCCGCAGCGCTAGCCCTCCTTTCCGCAACTCCCACCCCAGCCCTTGCCGATCCTCTGCCCCCCGGCTTCGTCAGGCTGGCCGATATCGATCCGACCATCCGCCAGGACATCCGCTACGCCGACCGCGAAAATTTCCTGCGCCGCGAGGTCAACGGTTATGACGCGCCCGTCTGCATCCTGACCACGCAAGCGGCGAAGGCGCTGTCCAGCGTCCAGAAAACCATGACCGCCAAAGGCTTGACGCTGATCGTCTTCGACTGCTACCGGTCCGCCCGCGCCGTTGCCGACATGGGCCAATGGACGCGAGAAGCCGGCCCGCCGGATCCGCAGTGGTATCCGACCGTCCGGCGTGGCGATCTTATCGCCAAGGGCTATGTTGGCGGGCTGTCCAGCCATTCGCGCGGCTCGACCGTCGACCTCGCTATCGCTGAGCCCGGCAAGAAAGGCACCACTCATCCCGCCTGCGGCGCGCCTGACGGCGAGACGCTCGACTTCGGCACCGGTTTCGACTGCTTCGATCCGATGAGCGAGACGTCGCACCGCCCGCTCTCCGCCAAGGCGGCGGCGAACCGAAAGATGCTGCTTGCCGCCATGCACGCCGCCGGCTTCCGCAATTACGCGCGCGAATGGTGGCACTTCACCCTCGCCAAAGAGCCTTTTCCAAAACAGCGCTTCGATTTCCCGGTCACCGCGCCTTAACCGGGAACGATCCAGCCTTGCCCAAACCGTCGCCGGTTCTAATTAGGCGGGCTGGCAGGGATTCATGGTGTCGCCGGCTTGAGGAAGATATTTCTTCGATCGACGGACATACAGCGAAAAATTGCTTCTAGGAGGCGAAAAAGGCAACATTCAATGCATCTAAATTCTATAAACTCGCTAGAGTTCGCAGCAGTTCAACGGAGGCGGGAATGACCAAACCTCATTTCAGGAAACTGCTCGGCGCGCTGGTCGCCACATCTGTCCAGTTCGGCACGCTCGGCTTCGCGTTTGCCGATACGACCATTTTGAACGTGTCCTACGATCCGACACGGGAGCTTTACAAGGCCTATGACGAGGCTTTCGCCGCGCACTGGAAAGCCGAGACCGGCGAGACGGTCACCATCCAGCAGTCGCATGGCGGGTCGGGCGCCCAGGCCCGCGCGGTGATCGACGGCCTCAACGCTGATGTGGTGACGCTGGCGCTCGAAGGCGACATCAACGCCATCGTTTCCAAGTCGAAGAAGATCAATCCCGACTGGCGCAAGAAATTCGAAAACAATTCAGCACCTTACACCTCGACCATCATCTTCCTGGTGCGCAAGGGCAACCCCAAAGGCATCCACGACTGGAGCGATCTGGTGAAGGACGGCGTCCAGGTGATCACGCCGAACCCGAAAACCTCCGGCGGCGCGCGCTGGAACTATCTCGCGGCCTGGGCCTACGCCAACGCGCATGACGGTAATGACGAGGCTAAGACCAAGGAATTCATCGGCAAGCTTTATGCCAATGCCCCGGTGCTCGACAGCGGCGCACGCGGTTCGACCGTCACCTTTGCTCAGAAGGGCCTGGGCGACGTGCTGATCGGCTGGGAGAACGACGCCTATCTGGCCCTCGACGAATTCGGCGCCGACAATTTCGACATCGTCTACCCGCCGACCTCGATCCTGGCCGAACCACCTGTCGCCGTGGTCGACGCCAATGTCGACGCCAAAGGCACGCGCAAGGTGGCCGAGGCCTATCTTTCCTGGCTCTATTCGAAGGAAGGCCAGACCATCATCGCCAAGAACCACTATCGCCCGGCCAAGCCCGAACTGGTTCCGGCCGAGGACCTCGCCAAACTGCCTGCGATCAAGCTCGTCACCATCGACGACCCGCAATTCGGCGGCTGGAAGAAGGCGCAGCCTTACCATTTCGGCGACGGTGGTATATTCGACCAGATCTATAAGCCGGCCCAGTGAGAGCCTAGCCTCGAAACTGGCGACTGCAATCTGGTTGAGTAAGAAGGGACGATCCAGAACAGCATGACCACAGCACCCGCTCACGCGGGGTGGCGATTCAGACAGCCGAGTGTCATTCCGGGTTTCGGACTGACGCTCGGCTTCTCGCTTGCCTACCTCACGCTCATCATCCTCATCCCGCTCTCGGGGCTGATCTGGCGTTCGGCCGCGCTAGGCTGGACCGATTTCTGGGCTTTGGCCACCGACCGGCGCACCCTCAAGGCGCTCGAAATCAGCTTCGGCACGGCCTTCATCGCCGCTGCCGTCAACGTCGTGTTCGGCACGCTCGTGGCCTGGGTGCTGGTCCGCTACCGTTTCCCCGGCCGCCGCGTCGTCGACGCCATGGTCGACCTGCCCTTCGCGCTGCCCACCGCGGTCGCCGGCATCGCGCTGACCACGCTCTATGCCCCGACCGGCTGGCTCGGCAAATTGCTGATGCCGCTCGGCCTCAAGGTCGCCTACACCCCGCTCGGCATCATCGTGGCGCTGGTCTTCATCGGCCTGCCTTTCGTCGTGCGCACTGTCCAGCCGATCATGGAAGAGCTCGACAAGGAGGTCGAGGAGGCCGCCGCCACGCTCGGCGCCAGCCGCTTCCAGATCATCAGCCGTGTGCTTCTGCCCAGCCTTGCGCCGGCCATCATCACCGGCTTCTCGCTTGCCTTCGCGCGTGGCGTCGGTGAATACGGCTCGGTCATCTTCATCGCCGGCAACCTGCCCTACAAATCCGAGATTGCGCCGCTTCTGATCGTCATCCGGCTGGAGGAGTACAACTATCCCGCCGCCACCGCGATCGCCGCGATCATGCTGGCGCTGTCCTTCGTGATGCTGCTCGTCATCAACCTCGTGCAGACATGGAGCCGCAAGCGCTATGGCTGATCCCGAGATCAAGTCCTACGAGCCGCACCACGAGAGCCGCTCGGCCGCGGTCACCGAAAGCCGTCCCGTCCGCATCACGCTGACGACCGTCACGCTGGTCTTTCTCGGCATCTTCCTCCTGTTGCCGCTGATCATCGTGTTCAAGGAGGCTTTCGCCAAGGGCGTCGGCGCCTATTTCCAATCCTTGGGCGATGCCGACACGCGTTCCGCCATCCGCCTGACATTGCTGGTGGCGGCGATCTCGGTGCCGCTCAATCTCGTCTTCGGCCTTTCGGCTGCCTGGGCCATCGCCAAGTTCGAGTTCAAGGGCAAAGCGTTCCTGACCACGCTCATCGACCTGCCCTTCTCGGTCTCGCCGGTCATTTCCGGCCTGGTCTATGTGCTTCTGTTCGGCGCTCAAGGACTGCTCGGCGAATGGCTGAAGGCGCATGGCATCCAGATCCTGTTCGCCGTGCCAGGCATCGTTCTGGCGACCGTCTTCGTCACCTTCCCCTTCGTTGCGCGCGAGTTGATCCCGCTGATGCAGGAACAAGGCAATGGCGACGAGGAGGCGGCGCTCTCGCTCGGCGCCAGCGGCTGGCAGGCCTTCTGGTATGTGACGCTGCCCAACGTCAAATGGGGGCTGCTCTATGGCGTTCTGCTCTGCAATGCGCGCGCCATGGGCGAGTTCGGCGCGGTCTCGGTGGTGTCCGGCCACATACGCGGCCTCACCAACACCATGCCGCTGCATGTCGAGATCCTCTATAACGAGTACAATGCCGTCGGCGCCTTTGCGGTCGCTTCGCTGCTCGCCGGCCTGGCTCTGGTGACGCTGGTCTTGAAAACACTTCTCGAGATGCGCTACGGCGCCGAGATCGCCGCGACACGCGGGCACTAGATGCATGTCACCCAAAACTGCGTAGCGGTTTTGGGATAATGATATACGTCAAAGAACTGAGGGATTTGCATGGAAGTTCGCGTCGTCAACGTGCGCAAGGAGTTTGAGCGGTTTCCGGCGCTCCACGACGTGTCTCTCGACATCAAGTCCGGCGAGCTCATCGCGCTGCTGGGCCCATCGGGCTCCGGCAAGACGACGCTGCTGCGCCTGATCGCCGGGCTGGAGCGGCCGACCAAGGGGGCGATCTTCTTCGGCGAGGAAGACGCTTCGCAGAAGTCGATCCAGGAACGCAACGTCGGCTTCGTCTTCCAGCATTACGCGCTGTTCCGTCACATGACGGTTGCCGACAATATCGGCTTCGGCCTGAAGGTCCGGCACGGCGCCGCAAGGCCCTCGGGCCAGGAAATCCGGCGCCGGGCGCTGGAACTGCTCGACCTCGTCCAGTTGTCGGGCCTGGAAAAGCGCTATCCGGCGCAGCTTTCCGGCGGCCAGCGCCAGCGCGTGGCTCTGGCGCGCGCCATGGCGATCGAGCCCAAGGTGCTTCTGCTCGACGAACCCTTCGGCGCGCTCGACGCGCAGGTTCGCCGCGAGCTGCGCCGCTGGCTGCGCGAGATCCACGACCGCACCGGCCACACCACCGTCTTCGTCACGCACGACCAGGAAGAGGCGCTGGAACTCGCCGACCGCGTTGTCGTCATGAGCCAGGGACGCATCGAGCAGGTCGGCACCGCCGACGACATCTATGACACGCCGAACTCGCCCTTCGTCTACTCCTTCATCGGCGAATCCAGCTCGCTGCCGGTCAAAGTCGAGAACGGCGAGGTCTGGATCGCCGACCGCCCGATCGGACTTGAGGCGACGCATGCACCGCCC
>NZ_RZRX01000340.1:0-5271 GCF_003997405.1 Mesorhizobium sp. M2A.F.Ca.ET.042.01.1.1 | reverse complement strand
CCGGCTGGCCAGGTCGCTGCGCGACCTGCAGGTAATTGTGGACAAGCTCAAGACGAAAGGCGCGCATCTCTTCGCAACCGAACAGCCCGTCGATACGTCGACCGCCGCCGGCAAGGCTTTCTTTGACATGCTTGGCATCTTTGCCGAGTTCGAGACCAATCTGCGGCGCGAGCGCCAGGCGGAGGGAATCGCTGCTGCCAAAAAGCACCACAAATCGTCCGCGATCTCGGCGTCTCACGCGGTACTGTCTATCAGGTGAGGAAGGGCAAATGACGAAGGGCAGGGTCATAACCCCTCTGACGCCAGCGACATGCGAAGAAATCCAGACCCGCATGCTCGAGGTCTGCCGGAAGATCGCTGAGGACCACGGCCTGGTCATCGAGCGCGCCGGATGGCGCGGCACCGGTACCGGCTTCTCCTTCGAGCCCGTGTTCCGCGTCAGCATTCCCGCTTCCGACGGCACCGCGTTCAATCTCGAAAAAGACAGGTTCGAGTTTCTGGCAGAGCAATTCGGATTGGCCCTTCGGACTTCGGACGCGAGTTCCGCACCGGAAGCGAACGGTTCCGGATCACCGGCATCGATCCAAAGCGGCCACGCTACCCGATCTCCGCAGAGCGAATTCCCGACCGCAGAGGATTCAAATTTGCCGCCGAAAACGTCGCCATGCTCCTGCAAGCCAAGGAGAGCAAGCCGTGAAGTTCTCCGATTGTTCCGCAAGTTGGCCAGAATCGCAGCTTCGGGCCGATTAGGTCTGTTTCGTGCGCGTCGGAGCCCAGAATCCGCCTGCTGATTCTGCAAAAGATGATGACCAGCCGGAGCAAACATATTAACGAGTGCTGGGCCCGATCATCGGTGGCTATTTGAACGAGTGGGGTGCAGATGCTGCAGGTCGCCCCCTTTCGCCAGCGGTCGGAGGCGGTGTGATCGACCAATGGATCAAGTCGGTAGCGTTCTGAAGTATTGCCTCAGTCTCAGCAAGGGTTGCGGAAGCAGCGATGATATATCCGATGCGGTCTCGCCAATCACCGTTCCTGGCGATCGGCCTCCTGGTTTCAGCATACAGTTTTACCTCGGCGACCCCTGGTATAGCAGCCGCCTGTTTGGCGCCCCGAATCCAATTGAGAATACCATCGCGATCAGGAATGAGGGACCGCGCGGCTGCAGCGTGCGAAAACCTTTTACGCAAATCCCATTCATCGCCGACAACAAGCTTGATGTGCTCGGTGATAAGATCGACGCCGTAAGCCAACTTAACTAGTTGAGGAGTGGGCGTGGCAGCAAGACGTGGATTGACTTCAATGACGACGGGGCCAAGCTTGGTCCAACGGAGGTCAATGTTCGTTGGGCCCCAGCCAAGGTCGAGAGCCCGCAAGCACCCCACCGAAACCTCGGTGATATTTCTGTGCTCGTAATCAGTCAGCATGGCTGGATAGGTATACTCTCGACAGATGAAATGCGGTGAGTGGCCGAAGTCAGCGGAAGCGATTCCAAAAACCTCGTTTCCCATTACGTCAACGCTGTAGTGGGAGCCTTGCGCGAATTCTTCGACCAGTATTCCCGACGAAAAATCCGCTGTGTGCTGCTCCCTCAACAGATGAGTGGCATGTTCGGTCAATTCGTCGACGTTGCGGCACAAACGGACACCGGTGCTGCCGGTGCCAACGGTTGGCTTCAGAACCACCGGTAGTCCAATCTCCTTGGCGCAGCGTTCTACGTCAGTCGCATTCGCCGCCAGGCGAAATAGAGGGATGGGGACAGCGGCCGCTAGGAGTTGTCTTTGAACGAACTTGTCGCAGCATCTTTCAATGGATGTGGGGCTTGGTCCCGGCAAATCGAAGTGACGCGAAAGCTTGGCAACCATCGCATAGATCGAATCCCCTGGGCTCGGAAAGCCAGTAATACCCGCGATATCATACGTCGCGCTTACCCGGTGACAGCTCTGGATCAGGGCATCGAGGTTGTTTGTGTCGACGCGGATTGCCTCGAAACCGCCAGAAACAATGTAGTCATACTGGTGCGGATCAGAGGACAGCGTAATCGGGTGGAGGCTAAGACGAATTGCTGCTTCAACATACAGTAGTCCATAGCCAGTCTTACTCCCTTCAACCAATATCAATGCTTTTTGTGCCATTGGTCGCCATCTCCGTGGTTGGATTCTGCGCGGCAGTCCTGACATATCGGCATCAAGCGTTCAGCCGTGCTGCTACTGGTGTCTTGAGGTGAACGTACCATCATCAGCATTGGGAGACTGTAAAGTTTTGCAAACTTCGTCTGAAGGTTTTGTGTTGCTGAGGCTGCATTTTGAACTGTGATGTAGTCATGGCTATATGGAAATCGATCCGCGATCCCAGCGCTATCCCCGCGCCGTCGACAAAGCTGCGAGTGTAGTGCCGTCACGAAGGGGCGCTAGATCGTTCCCTTTGTCGGCTATCGAGCTTAAACGTGTCGCCGTTAGGCGAGTTCTGGTTCGCTGACCGATATATCCGAGCTCTCAACCAACGCCGCCGCAACGCAAACGCGGAGGCGGCCATTGCAGCGGTGGTTTAGCGGGCACGATTTGAGATGCTGCATCGAAGAGGGGAGCCAACCCCGTCAAAGCGGTGAGCATTGGGTGTAGATGGGCCATGAAAACGGCCCCGGCCAAATAGGCACTCACTAGGTCGGTAATATCGTCAACGCTGCTTATTAAGTTCACGAGGTCCTTGGTGAAGCCGAAGCCACTGCCCACCAGCACTCCGTAGACAAGCCCGTTCCAAGGCCCACGGATCTGTCGCTTCGCAAAGAGTTGTGGCACGAGTTGCATGAGAAGACGCCAGACGCCGAGACGCGTGGCTCGAAGAACATTGCCTTGCCGAGACGGCCTTCGCTGGGGTAATCGGGTTGTTGGTGACTGCCGGTGTGATGGATGGCAAAGGCTTGAAAGTGGCCAGAGCGGTTTCTCTGAGGTGTTCGGGGATCGCTTGATCAGCAAAAGCGGCGGCTGCCGGCACGGCGACCGCCATCGCAGCTAACAGGAGTTTCATAGACGATCTCTCTGCGCGGTGTACGCATCCACTTTGGGGTATGCGGTTCGTGAACGCCCTGCGCTAGATCAGCGGCGGTATTCCACGACAGCAGCGCAACGGTCGGGAAGGGAAGCCTTTTTATAGAACTCAAAGAGATGCTTGAGGCACCGATCGTCAGCCTTGAAGCTGGCGCCGGAGCCGCATTTTGGATTCTCTTTCCGCCTTCTATTATGAAGAAATCGGGGTAAGGCACAGTGTGAAATTTCGGTTTTTGGGACGAAATTATCCGTTACGCAGCGTCGCCCTTCGTCGATCGCGTGATTGTCGCCAACCCGATGCAGGTGAAGGCGATCGACCGTGCCAGCATCAAGACCGACAAGATCGATGCCGGCGTTCTGGGGCAGCTTCATGCCAGCGGGTTCCTGCCCGAGGTGTGGTCGCGGACGAGCGCACTGAGCGACTGCGTCGTCTCGTTGTCCAGCGCAACCAATGGTGCGGGATCGCACGCGGGTGAAGATCGAGGTGCACGGCATCCTGCAGGCGCATCTGGTGCCGTCTTGGGCGTCACACCACAAACTATGTTCGACTATCTCTCATGCGGCTTGCTCGACGGGCGCCAGCTTACGAAGGGCCAGCCCTGGCAAATCGAACTCTCGGATGACCAAATCAACACCGTGCGAGCCCGGCTCGCACGCACCAGGCGATCAAGGAGGAAGGTCTCATGACAAGATCGGTGACCCAACTCTGGCCGATTCGTTTGGCGCCCGCGCTCACCCGTTTCCATCAGGAGAACCGTCACGAACCGCGAAAGTCATCGTTCCATCTTGCCTGATTTCGACATCGTAAAACATGAAATCTCGCACGGAATTGTCCCGGTCAAACGTCAGCACTCGCGGCCTGATTTCTGCGATCTGATGCTCCTCAATATATGCTGAAGAGCACACGATTATTTCATCGCCGATCTGACAAGTACGAGCAGCCGCTCCGTTCAGTACGCAGCAACAAGAGCCCCTTTCCCCGTAAATGACATACGTGCTGATCCGCGCGCCTGTCGCCTTGTTCCATATCTCAACGAACTCCAATGGTAGAATACCCGCTTTGTTACAATGATCCGGATCCAGAGTTATTGAGCCGTGGTAGTTCAGATCTGCGCCGGTCACGGTGATACCATGCAGCTTGGCGGCCACGATTTTTCTCATCGACTAGTTTCCTTTTCAGCTATAAACTACTGTGGTGACGAGCGATTGCAGCGCTTGATCCGACGGACTAGATGTGACCTTGCGCTGGAGCTCGGAAGGGTCGTCGCAAATCTCGTGCCAACTTGGCAATTCGCTCTGAGCCAGAATATTATGATGCATTCAGCTATTTAGCCTGGCGGTTAAACGAAGATGAACAACAGGCCTGTCGAGATCCTGACAAAGCGACATGAACTGCCTCCCATTTGGACCGGATCGTTGGTATAAGCAGGAAGACTCAAACCGCTCGGCAGCGTGCTGGGCGAAGTTATGGCTGAGCATGTCGCCATGATGCGCCGCAGGGGATACAAATATACTTCGCAACCAGTGCGGCTCTTGCAGTTCGACCGATTCCTGCAACTGAACCCGCATCTGGAAACCGAGCCGCTGAGCGTAATGATCGATCGATGGGCGGCCACGAAAGGCACGCGCAACCATGCCTATGAGCGCGAAAACCTTGAGCGCCTCTTCGCAAAAATCCAGCGGCGTGCCCAACCCCCGAGTTCGGACTCCTCAACATCCGCGTCCTTGTCTCCACCCAATACCGAGATGGGAATATTCAAATACCAGGGCTATAAGTCTCACACGCTTTAATATCGCGTCGAAGATTCGGACGAATTAGGTCCATCAGGCAAAGTGGAGCTGCTAGAATCGTTGCTCGGTCGCTACTGCAGCATTTTGGTCACCCTTGCGAAGCAATTAAAAAGTCGGCAGGGAGACTGTCAGGAATTCTGTGCGCGAGGCCGGTTTCGTCACTGGCTGACGAACCTTTCGCCGAACACGACGGCGAATTGGGTCTTGGCCTTGAACCACTCGCGCGGCGGTCGTTTCCATTCCTCGGCCGCGTGGTTGAGCACCAGATATAGCAGCTTCATGGCCGCGTCGTCATTGGGGAAGTGGCCGCGCGTTCGAACGGCGCGACGCAGCTTGGAGTTCAATGCCTCGATAGCGTTGGTAACCGGTATGATCATGACGGTGCGATCTCGTCCTCGCTGAGCAGTTTTCGGCGTATGGTGCGACCATCCGGGAC
>NZ_RZRX01000033.1:0-35877 GCF_003997405.1 Mesorhizobium sp. M2A.F.Ca.ET.042.01.1.1 | reverse complement strand
GCCGGAGGCGGCGCAGATGATGTATCTGATGGGCGCGCTGGCCAGGAAGTACAAGCTGCCCTGGCGCACCTCCGGCTTCCATGTCGGCTCGAAGCTCAACGACGCCCAGGCGGGTTACGAGGCGAACATGCTGATGCATGCCGCGATCCTGTCCGGCGCCAACTACATCTGGCATTCCGCCGGCTGGCTGGAAGCGGGGCTGACCTGCGGCTATTCGAAATTCGCCACCGACTGCGAGCAGCTTGTCGGCTGGTACAAATATGCCGGCGGCGTGTCCTTCGACGATTTCAAGGACGCGATGGCGGCGATCCGCGAGGTCGGACCGCAAGGCCATTTCCTCGGCACGCAGCATACGCTCGAGCATTTCGAGAGCGCCTTCTTCATGCCCAACATCATGGACTTCAATTCCTTCGAGCAATGGAGCGCCGAGGGCGCGAAGGACCATGACACACGCGGCCTCGAGAAGGCGCGCGCCATGCTGGCCGACTACCAGGAGCCGAAGCTCGACGAGGGCATTGCCGAAGGTCTCAGGGATTTGATCGCGCGGCGCGAGGAAAAGCTGCCGGACAGCGTCAGTTGATGGAAGGCAGCGTCGGAACATGATCCCGAAAAGTGGGAACCGGTTTTCGGAAAAGATCATGCTCCAAAAAAGAGTTAAACCAACCGGGCGAAGACCCGACCAGATCAATGGGAGAACGAGAATGACACTTTTCAGAAGCAATGGTGACCGGGTCCCGGCCGCGATCGAGGCGATGGCCGGGGAGGCGCGCGCGGGCCGTGTCGACCGGCGCGAATTCCTGGCGCTGGCCAGCGCCTTCGGCGCATCCACGGCTTTCGCCTATGGCATGCTCGGCCTTGCCGCGCCGACCAAGGCGCTGGCCGACGAGCCGAAGAAGGGCGGAACGCTGCATGTCGCGATGTCGGTCAAGGCGCAGAAGGACCCGCGCACCTATGACTGGACCGAGATGGCGAACGTCACCCGCACGTGGCTGGAGCCGCTGGTGCGCTACACCCACCAGTTCACCTTCGAGCCGGTTCTGCTCGAAAGCTGGGACGTCAATGACGACGCCACCGAATACACGCTGCATCTGCGCAAGGGCGTCACCTGGAACAATGGCGATGCCTTCAACGCCGACGACGTGGTCGCCAATCTGAACCGCTGGTGCGACAAGGCGGCTTCCGGCAATTCCATGGCCGCCCGCGTCGGCGCGCTGATCGACACCAAGACCGGCAAGGCCAAGGACGGCGCGATCACCAAGGTCGACGACCACACGGTCAAGCTGAAGCTCGTCGAAGCCGATATCGCCATCATCCCGGGCCTCACCGACTATCCGGCGCTGGTCGTGCATCGCGACTTCGACAAGGACGGCGCCGATCCGATCAAGAAGCCGATCGGCACTGGAGCGTTCGAGCTGGTCTCCTACGATGTCGGCCAGAAAGCGGTCGTCAAGCGCCGCGAGAACGGCAAATGGTGGGGGGGCGAGGCGCCGCTCGACGGGGTGGAGTTCATAGACTACGGCACCGATTTCAACGCCGCGCTCAATGCCTTCGATTCCGGCGAGGTCGACCTCGATTTCGAAACGCCTGCCGACTACATCGACCCGCTGGACAAGATGGGCTTGGTGAAGTCGGAGGTCGCGACCGCGACCACGCTCGTTGCCCGCACCAACGTCACCCACAAGCCCTATGACGACAAGCGGGTGCGCAACGCGCTGCAGATGGCGGTCGACAACAACCAGGTGATGCAGCTTGGCTATAATGGCCGCGGCACGGTCGGCGAGAACCATCACGTCGCCCCGATCCATCCCGAATACTACCCGCTGCCCAAGAAGGAGCGCGATGCCGCCGGCGCCAAGAAGCTGATGGCCGAAGCTGGCCAGGCCGACTTCGAGCATGAGCTGATCACCGTCGAGGACGAGTGGCAGAAGAACACCGGCGATGCCATTGCCGGCCAGCTGCGCGATGCCGGCATCAAGGTGAAGCGCACCGTGTTGCCCGGCTCCACCTTCTGGAACGACTGGACGAAATATCCCTATTCCATGACCATCTGGTACATGCGCCCGCTCGGCGTCCAGGTTCTGGCGCTGGGCTACCGCACCGGCGAGGCCTGGAACGAGACGGCCTACTCCAATCCGGAGTTCGACGCCAAGCTCAAGGAGGCGCTGTCGCAGATCGACGTCGCCAAGCGCAAGGAGGTGATGAAGGACGTCGAGACGATCCTGCAGGACTCCGGCGTCATCATCCAGCCCTTCTGGCAGAAGCTCTACTGCCACATGAACAAGAAGGTGAAGAACTACTCGATGCACCAGACCTACGAGATGGACTTCCAGAACGTCTGGCTGGATGCCTGAGCGCGCCCGGGCTTCATGAGCCGCAAAGACTTCATGAGCCGCAAAAAAGGCGATATGCAGGATGCGTGGTGGCAAGCGTGCCGCCACGCACCGAACCCCGGAGATCCTGCATGAAGCCGATAGTGCTTGCCGCTGTCTTCTCGATTGCCTTGCCCGGCGCCGTGCTCGCCGGGCCGGCCTCCAACGCAGTGAAGTTCTTCTACGTGCCTTCGGTTAAGTTCGAGGGAGACGCCAAATACCGCGACCGTTTTACCGAGCCGGTCACCAAGCTGTTCGAAGCCAACGACAAGGCGCAAAAGGAGAAGCCCGACGAGGTGTCCTGCCTCGACTTCGACCCAGGCCTCGACGCGCAGGATTTCGATCAGAAGACCCTGTCGAAGACGCTGAAGCTCACCGAGACCGTCAATGGCGACACCGCCGAAGTGACGGCCAACTTCAATCTTTTCCCGGAAGGCGATGACTCCAAACGCGAAATGGTGTGGTCGCTGAAGAAAGTGGACGGCAAGTGGAAGATCGCCGACATCAGTTCCAAAACCAGCGACTGGAAGCTCAGCGCGCTGGGATGCGGCGCCTCGACGGAGTGACGCCGTGCCTCGGCGCTTTGTCCTCGCGCTGGCGAGCTTGTCGATGCTGGCCGCGGGGCTGAGCGGCGTCGCCTCTGCGCAGGGGCTCTTCGGCGCGCCGCCGCCGAAAGCCTCATCCGGCGACAACACCTCGCCGCCTGCGGCCGACACGTCGCCGCCCGCAGCCGCTGCGCCGGACAGCAAGCCGGCCGAACCGGCGCCCGTGGCCCCTGTTCTGCCCGGATCGCCGACCGCGGTGGTGAAGCCCTTCTACGAGCATCTCGGGCTGGAGCTCGATCCTGCGCAGCGCAAGAACTTCACCGATCCGGCGAAAACCGTGCTCGACAAGAGCGATGCGCTGCGCGCCTCGGGGCAGGGGGAATGCCTCGACCCCAACATGGCCCTCGACAATGCCGACTATGACAAACTGGCCATCGACCGGAGTCTGCGCACCATCGAAGCCGTCAATGGCGACGAGGCCAAGGTGGTCGTCGCCTTCGTCGTCGAGGGCCACCAGCACCGCCTGGAATGGAAGCTGAAGAAGGTCGGCGGCGCCTGGAAGGTCTCCGATCTCCTGTCGGTCACCGGCGAATGGGCGCTGAGTCAGTACCAGTGCGAATGAAAGTGACCAAAGATCAGTGTCGGCGATCCTTCGCGCCCCCCTCTGGCCTGCCGGCCATCTCCCCCACTTGGGGGGAGATCAGAGGTCACGCCGGCTTTCGCCAATCTTCGACGTTGCAAGATAAGCGGGACGCCGAAGCTGCCAATCTCCCCCCTTGTGGGGGAGATGTCCGGCAGGACAGAGGGGGGCGCTGTCCCGCCAGCCTTTCGCAACAAATTTCAACCTCTCCCGCGATAGGGCGCCACGCCGGTATCGGGCAGCCATACGTCCTTGGGCGGCGCGCCGGTCTGCCAGAAGACGTCGATCGGGATGCCGCCGCGCGGAAACCAGTAGCCGCCGACGCGCAGCCAGAGCGGCTTGGTCGCCTCCACGATGCGGCGGCCGATCATCACCGTGCATTCCTCATGGAAGGCGCCGTGGTTGCGGAACGAGGTCATGAACAGCTTCAGCGACTTCGATTCCACCAGCGTCCGGTCGGGTGCGTAGTCGACGACGATGTGGGCGAAATCCGGCTGGCCGGTGACCGGGCAGAGCGAGGTGAATTCGGGGCAGGTGAAGCGCACGATCGCCGGCGGGCCATCGCCGCGCTGGAACGGCACGGTCTCCAGGACCGCCTGTTCGGGACTCTGTGGCGTCTCGACGTGCTTGCCGAGCTGGGTGAGGTTCTTGGCGTCTGTCATGGGCGGCTCCTCGCTGCCGTCCAAGGTCCGGACGGCAGGCAAAACAAGCGGAAATTGCGCCGCAACCTTTCGGACGCGGCGGGTTTGGGCCGCTCAATAGCATCGGACCGAAAAGTGCGCAGCGGTTTTCGGACGAATCCGATGCGAGAAATGGAAGCGGGAGCGGCACGACGCTCCCGTGCAAATTGAAACGGCAGGAAGACGATGACCAGCAACGACCCGCTTCTCCAACCCTACCAGCTCAAGCACCTGACGCTGAAGAACCGGGTGATGTCGACCAGCCATGAGCCGGCCTATTCCGAGGACGGCATGCCGAAGGAGCGCTACCGGCTCTACCATGCAGAGAAGGCCAAGGGCGGCATGGCGCTGACCATGACGGCGGGCTCGGCGATCGTCTCGCGCGACAGCCCGGCCGCCTTCGGCAACCTGCATGTCTATGACGATCGCATCGTGCCGTGGCTTGCCGAGCTTGCCGATGCCTGCCATGAGCATGACTGCAAGGTGATGATCCAGATCACCCATCTCGGCCGCCGCACCGGCTGGAACAAGGCCGACTGGCTGCCGGTGCTGTCCGCTTCGCCGGTGCGCGAGCCGGCGCACCGCGCCTTTCCGAAAACCATCGAGGAGTGGGATATCGAGCGCATCGTCGCCGACTACGCCGCGGCTGCGCAGCGTTGTCAGGCGGCCGGCCTCGACGGCATCGAGTTCGAATCCTATGGACATCTGATGGACGGCTTCTGGTCGCCGCTCACCAATCATCGCGACGACGAGTTCGGCGGCTCGCTCGACAATCGGCTGCGCTTCACCGACATGGTGCTGGATGCCGTGCGTGCCGCGGTCGGTAAAGAATTCATCGTCGGCATTCGCATGGTTGCCGACGAGGATCTCGAAAACGGCATCTCGAAGGAAGTCGGTGTCGAGATCGCCAGGCGCCTCGCCAATTCCGGCAAGGTGGACTTCCTCAACATCATCCGCGGCACGATCGAGACGGACGCGTCGCTGACCAAGGTCATCCCCGTGACCGGCATGCGGTCCTCGCCGCATCTGGACTTCGCCGGCGAGGTGAGGGCGGCGACCAAGTTCCCGACCTTCCATGCCGCGCGCATTTCCGACGTCGCCACGGCGCGCCACGCCATCGCCACCGGCAAGCTCGACATGGTCGGCATGACGCGCGCCCATATCGCCGATCCGCATATCGTCAAAAAGGTGATGGAAGGCCGCGAGCACGAGATCCGACCCTGCGTCGGCGCCACCTATTGCCTCGACCGCATCTATGAGGGCGGCGAGGCGCTCTGCGTCCACAACGCCGCGACCGGTCGCGAGGCGACGATTCCGCACATCATCGCCAAAAGCGAAGGACCGACGAAGAAAGTCGTGGTGGTTGGAGCCGGCGCCGGTGGCCTGGAAGCCGCGCGCGTCGCGGCCGAACGCGGCCACCAGGTGACGGTGCTCGAAGCCTCCAGCCAGGCAGGCGGGCAGGTGCGGCTCGCCACGCAGAATCCGCGCCGCAAGGAACTGATCGGCATCATCGACTGGCGGCTGGCCGAGCTTGACCGCCTCGGCGTCGAAATACGCTACGACACCTGGGCCGAGAAGGACGATGTGCTGGCGCTGGCGCCGGACGTGGTGATCGTGGCGACGGGCGGCATGCCGCAGAACCCGCCGCTGACGGAAGGCGATAATCTTGTGACCTCGAGCTGGGACATCATGGCCGGCAGCGCCAAGCCGGCGGAGAATGTCCTGCTCTACGATGACAATGGCGGCCATCAGGGCATGGGCGCGGCCGAACTCATCGCCAACAGTGGCTCGAAGCTGGAGCTGGTCTCGCCGGAACGCTTCTTCGCGCCGGAAATGGGCGGCATGAACCATGTGCCCTATATGCGCGCCTTCCACGAGAAGGGCGTCACCGTCACCATCAACACCCGCCTGCGTTCGGTGCGGCGCGAGGGCAACCAGCTCGTCGCCGAACTCGCCTCCGACTTCGCCGACGGTTGGCGCGGCGAAAGGCGCGTCGACCAGGTGGTGGTCGAGCATGGCACGGCGCCGCTCGACGACCTCTACCTTGCGCTCAAACCGCTGTCGAAAAATGGCGGCGCAGTCGACTATGAGCGGCTGGTGAAGGGCGGCGACATCTTCCCATCGCGCAATGCCGACGGCGGCTTCGTGCTGTTCCGCATCGGCGACGCGGTCGCCTCGCGCAACATCCACGCCGCCATCTATGACGGCATCCGGTTCGGGATCAGGATCTGAGGGACAGGTCGCCGCGCGAAATCGCGGCGGCAGGGAACGCCGTACGGCTTGCGGTATCGGTTGCGGGTAGCGCGTGGCTCCCAAAGTCATTGTATATGCTTGTATGTATAACCGAGGATCGGTTAGTCTCGCGGGCGAGGGCAGGCCGGCAAGGCCAAGGAGGATCGATATGCGCAATGCTTCCCTCTTCGACCTGTCGGGCAGGAAGGCGCTCGTCACCGGCGCCAGCCGCGGCATCGGGCGCGGCATCGCCGAGGCGCTGAGTGCGGCCGGCGCCGCTGTCGCCGTCACGGCGCGCAGCCTTGGTTCGCTGCGGGAGACGACGGCGGCGATCCGGGCCGCCGGAGGGGTTGCGCACGCCATTGCCCTGGATGTCACCGACGTCGCCCGCTGCCGCGCCGCGACCGCCGAGGCAGCCAACCTGCTTGGCGACCTCGACATCCTGGTCAACAATGCCGGCATGGAAGAGGTCAGGCCTTCGCTCGATGTCGACGAAGCGCTCTGGGACCGGATCGTCGATACCAATCTCAAGGGCGCCTTCTTCTGCGCCCAGGCCGCCGCCCGCCACATGCGCGATGCCGGACGGCCCGGCGCCATCATCAATTTGTGCTCGCTGACCTCCGAGGTCGGCATACCCACGGCCGTGCCCTACGGTTCGTCGAAGTCGGGCCTGCTCGGCATGACGCGGGCGCTGTCGGCGGAATGGGCGGGTCTCGGGATCAGAGTCAATGCGATTGCGCCCGGCTACTTCAGGACGGCGATGACCGAGGTGTTCTACGCCGACGAGGCGTGGCAGCAATCGATGCTCGCCAAGATCCCGCAGCATCGCTTCGGCGACCTTTCGGACCTGCACGGCATTGCGGTCTTCCTGGCCTCGGACGCCTCGGCCTACATCACCGGGCAGTGCTTTCCGGTGGATGGGGGCTTTCTTGCCTCGATCTGATGCGGTTTGCCGTGGCTGGTCCGCCCGGAGGACGCAGAAAAATACTGGCGAGCGTTATACATACATGTATATACTTTTCCCGCGTTTCTGAGGAGCAGCCATGTCCGAGATCAGCTTCCACGACCTCTCATCCGCCAGCGCCGAACAGCGGGCGAGCCTGCTGAAGCGCGCCGAAGCCGACCTGTCGGTCTTCGTCGAGAAGGTCCGTCCGATCCTCGAGGCGGTCCGGACCGAAGGCGACGCGGCCCTGCTCCGCTTCGTCAGGGATCTGGACAAGGCCGATGTGGCCGCGGGCAATCTGAAGGTCTCGGAAGCGGAGTTCGACGCTGCCTTCGGCAAGGTCGACAAGGATGTCATCGACAGCATCCGCTTCGGCATCACAAACATCAGGCATTTCCACGAGGAGCAGCGTCCCGAGACGATGTGGCTCAAGGAAGTCCGCACCGGCGCCTATGCCGGCGACCGCTACACGCCGATCGGCTCGGTCGCGCTTTACGTTCCGCGCGGCAAGGGCGCCTTTCCGTCGGTGACGATGATGACCTCGGTTCCGGCCGTCATCGCCGGCGTGCCGCAGATCGCCATCGTGACGCCGCCGACCGCGGACGGTTCCGTCGATGCCGCGACCCTGGTCGCCGCTCGGCTCGCCGGGGTCGAGACCGTCTACAAATGCGGTGGCGCGCATGCCGTCGCCGCTGTCGCCTACGGCACCGAGACGGTGAAGCCTGCGCTCAAGATCGTCGGTCCGGGCAGCCCTTGGGTGGTTGCGGCCAAGAGCCTGCTGTCCTCGATCATCGACACCGGCCTTCCGGCCGGCCCGTCGGAAGCGATCATCTTCGCCGACGACAGCGTCGACGGCGGCCTCGCCGCGCTCGACCTTCTGATCGAGGCTGAGCACGGACCGGACTCTTCCGCCTATCTCGTGACGCACAGCCGCAAGGTCGCCGACGCGGCCCTGGCAGCACTTCCCGACCATTGGTCCCGTATGACCGAGCAGCGGGTCGAGTTCTCGCGCGCGGTGCTGACCGGCAAGCGCGGCGGCATCGTGCTGACCGCATCGCTGGAGGATAGCTACCGCTTCATCAACGACTATGCGCCCGAGCACCTCGAAATCCTGTCCAGGGAGCCGTTCGCGCATCTCGGCCACATCACCGAGGCGGCCGAGATCCTCATGGGTCCGCACACGCCGGTGACGCTCGCCAATTTCGTCCTCGGGCCGAATGCGGTGCTGCCGACCAGCCGCTGGGCACGCACTTACGGGCCGCTTTCGGTGACGGATTTCCTCAAGCGCTCGTCGGTCGGCTATGTGACCTCGGCCGCCTATCCGGAGCTTGCCGGCCATGCCCGCAGGCTTGCCCGCTATGAGGGGTTCAGCTCGCATGAGAACGCGGTCTCGGAAATCCGCGACCGCTATCTCGGCGCCTGACGGGCCGGCGCGATGAAGGCCGCCAGACTCCATGGACCCGGCGACCTGCGTGTCGAGGATATCGCCGCGCCGGGCGCTCCCGAGCCGGGCTGGGTGAAGCTCAATGTCGACGCCGCCGGCATCTGCGGCTCCGACCTCCACAATTTCCGCACTGGACAATGGATAAGCCGCGCGCCGTCGACGGCCGGCCATGAATTGACAGGCACGGTGGTCGCGGTCGGCGAGGGCGTCGGCACCGTCGCCGTGGGTGACCGGGTCGTCGCCGATTCCCGCTTCTGGTGCGGGGAATGCGCGCAATGCCGCGCGGGCAGGCGGCATCTGTGCGCCTCGCTGGGCTTCGTCGGCGAAGTGTGCGACGGCGGCTTTGCCGAGGAGACGGTGTTGCCGGCGCGCCTGCTGCATCTCATCGAAGCCGCGCTCGACGAAAGGGTGGCGGCCATGGCCGAGCCGCTCGCCGTCGCGCTGCATGCTGTGCGGCGCCTGCCGAAAACCGCGGGTTCGGTTCTTGTCGTGGGCTGCGGCACCATCGGCGGCCTTGCGGCGCTGCTCCTGTCGCGGACGTTCCCGGGCAGGGTGCTGATCGCCGATCGCAACAAGGCCCGCTGCGAGCGTGTCGCCCGGGTGACCGGCGCCACCATCGTCGATCTCGACCGCGAGGCCATTGCCGCCGCGACCGCCGACGCGCCTCTGCTTGCGGCCGTCGAGGCCACCGGCAGCATCGCCGCGCTCAACCAGCTGCTGGGTGTTCTGGGTTCCGGCGCCACCGTCGCGCTGGTCGGCATTTTCCACGGCCGCCTCGACATAGACCCCAACATGCTGGTCGAACGCGAGATCGGTCTGCTGGGCTGCCATGCCTTTGCCGATGAGCTGCCCGACGCCATCGGGATGCTGGCGGAGCTGTCCGGACCACTGATCAGCCTGATCGATCGCGAGATCGGCCTGGACGATATTCCTGCCGCTTATGAGCGTCTTTTGGCGGGGCAGGGCGACGGCTTGAAAACCATCATCCGGCTGCGGCAGCCTGCCGGCACCTGATTTCCGATGTTCGCCGGAAAGGACTTTTGAAATGAGTGCTTTGCCCGATACGGCCAGCCCCCTCTACGAGAAGGTCAAGGACTACATCCTGACCAACATCGGAACCGGCAAGTGGACCAAGGACAGCAAGCTGCCGTCCGAGAATGAATTCGTGGCCGCGCTCGGCGTGTCGCGCATGACCGTCCACCGCGCCTTGAGGGAATTGACATCGGCCGGCTTCCTGATCCGGTTGCAGGGCGTGGGGACATTCATCGCGCCGCCAAAGCCACAATCGACGCTGATCGAGATTAACAACATCGCGGCCGAGATCGTCGCGCGCGGCAACAGGCATCGCTCCGAGGTTCTCGTCCTCGAAAGGATCATGCCGACCAAGGATCTCTCGCTGTCCTTCGAATTGGCCAAGCGCGCGGCGATCTATCATTCGGTGGTGGTCAATTTCGAGAACGACCTGCCCGTGCAACTGGAAGAGCGGTTCGTCAATCCGAGCCTGATACCCGACTATGACAAGCAGGATTTCTCGAAGACGGCGACCTATGATTACCTGATGCAGAAGACGCCGGTGACCGAGGTCGAACACATCATTTCCGCGGTCCCGGCCGATGCCGAGACCGCGCGGCGCCTCGCCATCGACGTCGGCAGTTGCTGCCTTCTCCTGCATCGCCGGACATGGACCGGCGCGGTCGTCGCCACCATCAGCAAGCTGACCTATGTCGGCAGCCGCTACTCGCTGGGCAGCCGCTATTCTCCATCGCGCAAGACGTGAGGCGGGTCGAATTGTCCATGCCTCCGGCGCCGGTCATGACCGGGCAGTGATCGGCCCGCCCTAATGCTGCCAAGAGCACGGAAACCAGCCTCTCCAGCTTGTATATGCATGTATGTATTTTAGCCTTGACATCCATCGTCGCCGACGTTGAATATCGTTTCACTCCCGTCGACTGGCAGGTAAGACGCCGAGGCACAGTGCCGCAAGAAGCAGAAGCCGCATTTTCACCGGACGGGAAGTTTGGTTCAAAAAAGCGCTCTGGATCATCAAGGGGAACAAAGATGATGCGTAACCTCACAGGACAATTCCGTGCGCTCGTGGTGGCGGCCATTGTCGGCTTCGCCCCGCTGGCCCACGCCGCCGATACGGCCATTCCCGCGACGCCCGAGGCCGGATCGTTCAAGATCGGCATCGAGCCGTGGTTGGGCTACGGCCAGTGGCACGTCGCCGAAGCCAAGGGCCTGTTCAAGGCAAGCGGTCTATCGGACGTCCAGATCGTCAACTTCACCGAGGACAAGGACATCAACGCCGCCCTGGCGAGCGGCCAGCTCGATGCGGCGAACATCGCCACCCACACCGCCATGGGCATGGTTGCGGCCGGCCTGCCGGTCAAGATCGTGCTGCTGCTCGACGTCTCGATGACGGCCGACGCCATGATCGCCGGCAAGGACATCAACTCTGTCGCCGATCTCAAGGGCAAGCAGGTCGCCTTCGAGGAAGGCACGACCAGCGACATCCTGCTGAAATACGCGCTGGCCAAGAACGGCATGTCGATCGCCGACGTCCAGCCGGTGCCGATGCCGGCGGCGGATGCCGGCAGCGCGCTGATCGCCGGCCGCGTCCCGGTCGCGGTCACTTATGAGCCCTATCTCACCACAGCCAGGGCGCAGAACAAGGACGTCAAGCTTCTGTTCACCGCCGGCGAGGATCCCGGCCTGATCAGCGACGTGCTGGTGGTGCGCGACGAGGTGATCAAGTCGCGGCCCGGCCAGGTGCTTGCCATGATCAAGGCCTGGGACGCGGCGCTCAAGGACTACAATGCCGACACGCCCGGCGGCCGCGCCATCATCTCCAAGGCGGTCGGCTCGAGCGTCGAGGACCTCAACACCGCCTTCGACGGCGTGCGCTACTATTCCCTTGCCGAGAACAAGAGCGCGCTGACAGGCGATTTTTCCACCAAGACATTCGCCGATGTGGAGGCAGCCGCCAAGAATGCCGGGCTGCTTCAGGCCGACGTGACGCCGGAGCAGATGATCGATCCGGCCTTCGTTAAGGCCGCGCAGTAGGCCGGTTCGTGGCGGCCGCCGAGATGCCCGACGAGCCTGTCGGCAAAGCGAGCGCGCCTGGCCCGGCGACGGGACCTGCCGCCAGGCAGGCGATGCGCCGTCGCCGCTCCTCCGGGATCGGCGCGCCCATCGCGCGCTCCCGCTTCCTGATCATCGCCGTGGCCGTCTTTGCCGGTCTCGGCCTCGCCTGGTGGGCGGCGACGGGGCTCGACCTGGTCAAGCCGATCTTCCTGCCGTCGCCCGCCAGCGTGGCGACGCAGCTTGGCAAGCTCTGGGCCGACGGCACGCTGCTCACCGATCTCGAGGCCTCGATCTACCGTATTTCGGTCGGCTTTCTCATCGCCTCGGTGCTCGCCATTCCGATCGGCGTGCTGATCGGCAGCTTCCGGACCTGGGAAGCGGCCATCGAGCCGCTGGTCGATTTCATCCGCTATATGCCGGTGGTCGCCTTCGTGCCGCTCTCCATCCTGTGGGCGGGCACGAGCGACGTCCAGAAATTCCTGATCATCTTCATCGGCACCTTCTTCCAGCAGGTGCTGATGATCATGGACAACGTCAAGCGCGTGCCGGCTGACTTCGTCGGTCTCGGCCGGACGCTCGGCCTGCCGGACCGCAAGATCCTGACGCGCATCGTGGTACCCAGCGCCTTGCCGGGCATCTGGGATACGTTGCGCATCAGCCTGGGCTGGGCCTGGACCTGGCTGGTGCTGGCCGAGCTCGTCGCCGCGACATCCGGCCTGGGCTATCGCATCACCGTCTCGCAGCGCTATTTCCAGACCAACACCATCATCGGCTACATCCTTCTGCTCGGCATCCTCGGCCTGATCACCGACCAGGTCATGAAGGCGCTGGGCAAGGTGTTGTTCCGACAGGACAGCCGTTCATGACGAGGCCCGGCCGATGAATTCCCCAAAACTGCGGATCAAGGGCCTCCACAAGAGCTTCGGTACCGGAGCGCGGCGCACCGAAGTGCTGCGCGACATCAATCTCGACCTCGCCGACAACGAGTTCGTGTCGCTGGTCGGCACGTCGGGCTGCGGCAAGAGCACGCTGCTGTCGATCGTCGCCGGACTGCAGGATTTCGACTCGGGCGAGCTCGATATCGACGGATCGCCGATCCTGAAGCCGGGTCTCGATCGCGGCGTCGTCTTCCAGTCCTATACGCTGCTGCCCTGGCTGACGGCGCAGCAGAACATCGAGTTCGCTCTCAAGGCCGCCGGCCATGACCGCGCCACCTGCCGCAGGATAGCGCTTGAGCATCTCGACCTGGTCAAGCTCCCGCATTCGGCCAATCTCTATCCATCCGAACTGTCGGGCGGCATGAAGCAGCGCGTCGCCATTGCGCGCGCGCTTTCCTACCGCCCCAAGATGCTCTTGATGGACGAGCCTTTCGGCGCGCTCGATGCCCTGACCAGGCATCAGATGCAGGAGCTGCTCACCCAGATCTGGGAGGAGCACAGGCTGACCGTGCTCTTCGTCACCCACGACGTCGAAGAGGCCGTCTATCTGTCGGACCGCATTGTCGTGATGGGCATCGGCCCGGGGCGCATCATGCGGACTTTTGACGTCGACATCGATCGCCCGCGCCGCGAGGAGGTCATGGAGAGCGCTGCTTTCATGGACCTGCAGCGCAATGTCCACAAAGCCATTCGCGAGGCCTCCAGGCGCCCCGAAATGGCTTAGAGGGTGCTTTGATCGCTCGGCCCGCAGGTTGGTGACGCGCAACGGACCTTTGCAAGGAGAGCCACCTGCCGCTCTGGTCCGTTGCGCGCCGCGCCCGGTCGGTTTTGCCGGCCGTGCGGTTTCAGAACAGCTTGGCGGTCGCCATGCAAAACACCGTGATGACCAGCAGCCCGCCGGCGATGCGTTCGCCTCTGGTCATTTTCGCCCGCAGCTGGGTCTGCGTCGCTTGGTCGGCGCCAGCCAGTTGCCGGCTGGCGGAGGCGACGAGCGCGCCCTGCACGCCGGCGGCGATCAGCGCGGTCACAATGCCGAGCGCCAGCGCCTTCTCCATCGGGCCGAATGCGCCCTCATGGAAGAAATACCAGAGCAGTATGCCGGTCAGGAACACCAGACCGGAGGCGCCGAGCTGCGGCCGGATGAAGCGCTCCGCCTTGATCTCCGGATCGCGGGCGACCGCAATGGTCGTGCCGGCCCAGAACACGCCGGCCATGACGTGCAGGCCGATGATGACGATATAGACATATTGCATGACCGCATTCCTCTCTGCCGCCCGCCGCACGTCGCTGCCATGTCGCGACGCCATCAATAAGACAAAGTTAGATATCTAACGATTAGATGTCAATTCATAGAGCCGAGTTTCACGTTCTCATTGCATGCTCCACTGTCACGTCATGACACCATTTGACCGCCCGCCCGTCGGCATGAACCTCGCCCGCACCTCGAAAGTGGTGGCGCAGGCCTTCGATGCCGCGCTGGTCGAGGCCGGCGGCACGCTGCCGGTCTGGCTGACCTTGCTGTCGGTCAAGTCGAAGGAACTTGCCAACCAGCGCGAACTCGCCGGCATGATCGGCATCCAGGGCGCGACGCTGACGCATCACCTCAACGCCATGGAGGCGCAGGGGTTGCTGACGCGCCGCCGCGATCCCGAAAACCGCAGGGTCCACCAGGTGGCACTGACCGAAGCCGGAGAAGCGCTGTTCGAAAGGCTCCGCCTTGCTGCCGTCGCGTTCGACAAGCGGCTGCGGGCCGGTCTGCCGGACGAACGGCTCGCGGAATTCGCCGACATGCTGGCGGCGCTGCGGGCGAATGTCGAAGCCCCCAGCTTTGGAAGCTTGCTGACGTCGTTTCCCGTAGAAAAGGAAGATATCCCGCCTCGTTCGCGCAGACCGGGTCGGAGGGTCAAACTATAACCAACTACTGGTCGTAGCCCGCAATCGCCCTGAAAGCGTAGTGGCGCAGCCTGAGCGCCGCGATCAAGGCCGTCAGCTTCGTCTTGCCGTCGAAAGCGTCCTGGAACATCTCGTCATACATGAGCAGGATCAGCTTGTTCGGCCTGGCGAAATGGCCGTAACCGAACAGATGGTCGATCTCGCTGACCAGATGGTCGACGCTCTGAACCGGCTTGCCGCTGTCCTCATGCACCCACTCGTGATCCCGCCGTAAAGCCAGAAGCCTGAAGCCGCGACGAATTCGTAGTCCGGATCCTCGCGGCCGGCCTCGGCCAGCCCGAGTGAATTGTCGTCCTTCGAGTAATTGGGCAGCCGGAACACGTCGCGCCCGGGCAGCCGCGCATGCACGGCCGGCTTCAGCCCGAGCACAACATTGGCCTTCAGCATGTCGGCGACCACGCCCTCGGTGTCGCCGTAGAAATGCCGGTAGTGATTATAGGCATGGCTGTAGCTGTGGTTGCCGATCGTCACAAGCGGCATCGATTTCGCCCGCTGCAACAGCGCCCGGTTGGTAGCGTCAGCCTCGGCATGCATGCCGACCATGAACAAAGTTGCGGGCACCTGCTCGGCCTGCAGAACGTCGAGGATGTTGGCTGTACCGTTCAGCGGACCGTCGTCGAAAGTGAGGTAGATGGTGCGGTCGGCGACCGAGGCGGGCGATGCGACAAGCAGCAGGAACGGCAGGATATAACGAAGCGGCATTCGCAAAACCCGGTTGCGATCCCGATAGGCCGCCATAACGCCCGGTTGTGTCAAGCTTGTTGGCGGTTGCGCTAGCCCAGGCTGCCCTGCAGCACTTTCAGCCTCGCCTTTTTCGGGCTGCGTGCCGCCAGCCATTCGCGCGCCTTGTCCTGCGGCATCGGGAACGCGATGGAATAGCCCTGCACCTGGTCGCAGCCGATCGCCATCAGCGAGTCGAGCTCGGCCTCGGTTTCGGCGCCCTCGGCGACGATCGAGATGCCCAACCCCCTGGCAAGTTCCGTGATGGCGCGCACGATCTTGCTGTTGTCGCCATTCTCATTGATGTTCTGGACAAAGCGCCGGTCGATCTTCAGCCGGTCGATCTCGTTCGGGTTGACGTGGCTGAGCGAGGCATAGCCGGTGCCGAAATCGTCAAGCTCCAGATGCACGCCGGCGGCGCGGATGTGGCGGAGCTTGGCGGCGATTCCGGTCTTCTCGTCGTCGAGGATGACGGATTCGACGATCTCCAGCGAAAGCTTCTGCGGCGCCAGCCCGGCGCGCTCCAGCGTGCCGAACAGGAACTCGTCGAAATCAGGCTCGCGCAACTCCGTGCCCGAAACATTGACGGCGATGCGCCCGAAATCGATCCCGGCGCGGTCCCATTCGGCGGCCTCGTTGATCGCCTTACTGATGACGATGCGGCCGACATCGGGCATGAAGCCGCATTTCTCGGCGACGGGAATGAACTCGCCGGGCGAGATCATGCCGCGCGTGGCGTGGTTCCAGCGCACCAGCGCCTCGATGCCGCTGATCTTGCCGCTGGTCAGCGACACCTGCGGCTGGAAATAAACCTCGAAGCTCTTCTCGGCGATCGCCGTGCGGATGTCCTGTTCGAGCTGCTTGCGGTAGTCGAGCTCGCGCCGCAGTTCCTCCGAGAAGAAGGAGAAATTGCCGCCGCCGAGCTTCTTGGCGGAATAGAGGGCGAGGTCGGCATGGACGAGCAGGTCCTGCGCATTGTCGGCGTCGACTGGATAGACCGCGATGCCGGCGCTGGCGCCAGGCATGATGGTCGTACCCTGGAAGGTGATCGGCTCGTTGATTTCGGCAAGGATGCGCTTGGCCAGCGCATGGATGTCCTCGGTGGTGCCGGCTCCGTTGAGGATCATGACGAATTCGTCGCCGCCGAGCCGCGCGCAGAGGTCCGACGCGCGGCAGGAATCGCGCATGCGCTGCGCCGTCACCACCAGCACATAGTCGCCGGCGGCGTGTCCGAGCGTGTCGTTGATCTGCTTGAAGCGGTCGAGATCGAACTGGACCACCGCCAGGCGCTCGCGGCGCCGGTGCGCGCCCTTGATCAGCGTATCGAAATGGTCGGTCAGGAAGGTGCGGTTGTGGAGACCGGTCAAGCCGTCATGCACGGCGATGAAGGCCATGGAGTTGCGCGCGTCGACCAGCTCGCGGGTCTTGCGCAGGATGGCGTTGGACATCGGCCGGAAGATGAACAGCGCCACCAGCACGATGACGCCGAGGGTGGCGAAGAACAGCGTGCGGTGCAGGTCGAGGATGTTGCTGGACTGCGCGTCGGCGAACGCGCTGATGCGCTGGCCGAGCGCGGCGTAGCCGGACAGTGTCGCATTGGCGACGGAAGCGTCGAGGCCGGCGCGTTCGCCGCCGGCCTTGTAGCCGTTGCTCTGCATGCCGAGCTGCGACTCAAAGGACGAGACCAGCCTTTCGCCATTGGCGACGAGCCCGACCGAGAAGTAATCGAGGTGGAACGGCTTGTTGAACAGCACATATTCGATCGACTTCGGATCGTTGCGTGCTGGCGACAGCGGATCGGCGCCGGTCTCCTTGAGCAGCCGATCGTAGCTGGTTTCGAATTCGCCCGTCGCCTGCTTGAGCGCGGTGACCAGCGCCGGCTGCTTGTCGCGCGAGGCAGCGCCCGTGGCGCTCGCCAGGAAGACGATGCGTTGCGACAGCGCCTTCTGCGTCGAGACGATGTCGAGCAGGGCATCATTGTGCTGCTGCTGCGCCATCAGCTGCTGCAGAAGAATGAAGGAGGCCACCACCATGGCGGCAATAATCGCGAGCGCCAGCCAGTAGCCGGTCTTGATGAGCAGGATCAGCTTGCGCGAAACGCTCTGCACTGGCTGCTGCGACATGACTTAAGTGACCCTCCGGTCGACGGATTCCCGCCTTCGTGACGGGAAGACGCTTGCCTTGAAAGGGTTAACAGCTCGGCAAAGGAGGCCGATGGCGAACGCAGCGGCGCGACAAAGCTCGCAAGATGGTTATCATGTCGTTTCCCACGCACAGCTTTTTGATCGCATTGCTGGTGCCTCGCCAGAAAGGATTGCCGTCCGGCTTTCGCGACGCCACCGAAGCGGTCGCTTTTGCGATGGATTTTTTGCAGCCGTGGCGCGACAGTCCGGCCTCGAACCGAACAGGGCCAGACCCATGAGCAAAGCATTCCTTTCCCACATCGACAGCGAGCTCCAGGGGCTGAAATCGGCCGGGCTCTACAAAGCCGAGCGGGTGATTTCCTCCATGCAGTCCGCCGAGATCGAGGTCGGCGGCGAAAAAGTGCTGAACTTCTGTGCCAACAATTATCTCGGCCTCGCCGACAGCCTGGACCTGCGCGACGCGGCAAAGCATGCGCTCGACCACTATGGCTACGGCATGGCTTCGGTGCGCTTCATCTGCGGCACGCAGGAAGAGCACAAGGAGCTCGAGGCGACGATCTCGTCTTTCCTCGGCATGGAGGACACCATCCTCTATTCTTCCTGCTTCGACGCCAATGGCGGCCTGTTCGAGACGCTGCTTGGCGAGGAGGACGCCATCATCTCCGATGCCTTGAACCACGCCTCGATCATCGACGGGGTCAGGCTCTCCAAGGCCAAGCGTTTCCGCTACGCCAACAACGACATGGCCGATCTTGAGGCCCGCCTGAAGGAGGCGAAGGACTGCCGCTTCCGGCTGATCGCCACCGACGGCGTGTTTTCGATGGACGGCATCATCGCCAATCTGCGAGGCGTCTGCGATCTGGCCGAGAAATACGATGCGATGGTGATGGTCGACGACAGCCATGCGGTCGGCTTCGTCGGCAGGAACGGCCGCGGCTCGGCCGAGCATTGCGGTGTCGAGGGCAGGGTGGACATCATCACCGGCACGCTGGGCAAGGCGCTGGGCGGCGCCTCCGGCGGCTACACGTCCGGCAAGAGGCAGGTGGTCGATTGGCTGCGCCAGCGTTCGCGGCCCTATCTCTTTTCCAACACGCTGATGCCGGCCATCGCCGGCGCCTCGATCAAGGTGTTCGACCTGATCCGCCATGGCGACGCGCTGCGCCAGCGCCTATATGCCAATGCGGATCGCTTCCGCTCCAAGATGGGTAAGCTGGGCTTCACCCTGGCCGGCGCCGATCACCCGATCATCCCGGTAATGCTGGGCGACGCGGCGCTAGCGCAGGAGATGGCCGCGCGCATGCTGAAGCGCGGCATCTATGTCATCGGTTTCTCCTTCCCGGTGGTGCCGAAGGGCCAGGCGCGCATCCGCACACAGATGTCGGCGGCGCATTCCAGCGCCGACATCGATCGCGCGGTCGAGGCGTTTGGCGAGGTCGGCAAGGAACTGGGCGTCATTTCCTGAACGCCCGGCGCTGGAAAAAGATTCCGGATCAATGGATTCGAAGGACAACAGAATGTCGAACATGATGAAAGCGCTGGTGAAGGCCAAGGCTGAGCCGGGCATCTGGA
Organism: Mesorhizobium sp. M2A.F.Ca.ET.042.01.1.1; assembly: GCF_003997405.1. Lineage (NCBI taxonomy): Bacteria > Pseudomonadati > Pseudomonadota > Alphaproteobacteria > Hyphomicrobiales > Phyllobacteriaceae > Mesorhizobium > Mesorhizobium sp. M2A.F.Ca.ET.042.01.1.1. The sequence goes on along the minus strand of NZ_RZRX01000033.1, from coordinate 16,616 downwards.
TGGAAGAGGTGCCGGTGCCGGAGATCGGCCCGAACGACGTGCTGATCAAGGTCAAGAAGACCGCGATCTGTGGCACCGACGTTCATATCTACAATTGGGATCAATGGGCGCAGAAGACCGTGCCGGTGCCAATGGTGACGGGCCATGAATTCGTCGGCACCGTCGCCGATTTCGGCGCCGCGGTCACCGAATACAAGGTCGGCCAGCGCGTCTCGGGCGAGGGGCACATCGTCTGTGGTCACTGCCGCAACTGCCGCGCCGGGCGAGGGCATCTCTGCCGCAACACGTTGGGCGTCGGCGTCAACCGTCCCGGCGCCTTCGGCGAGTACATGGCGATCCCGCAGCACAATGTCGTGCCGATCCCGGACGACGTTCCGGACGAGATCGCGGCGATCTTCGATCCGCTGGGCAATGCGGTTCACACCGCACTGTCCTTCGACCTGGTCGGCGAGGACGTGCTGGTCACCGGCGCCGGCCCGATCGGCATCATGGGCGCGCTGGTGGCCCAGTGCGTCGGCGCGCGAAAAGTCGTCATCACCGACATCAACCCGGTCCGGCTGGATCTGGCGCGCAAGCTCGGCGTCCAGCATGTGGTCGACGCCTCGAAGGAGAAGCTGCGCGACGTGATGCCGTCGATCGGCATGAGCGAAGGGTTCGATGTCGGCCTGGAGATGTCAGGCGCCGCACCCGCCTTCCGCGACATGATCGACACCATGAACAATGGCGGCAAGATCGCCATTTTGGGCATCGCGCCCACCGGCTTCGAGATCGATTGGAACAAGGTCATCTTCAAGATGCTGCATCTGAAAGGCATCTACGGCCGCGAGATGTTCGAGACCTGGTACAAGATGATCGCGCTCGTGCAGGGGCCGCTGGATGTTTCGGGGCTGATCACGCACCGCATTGGGATCGACGATTTTCAGGTAGGGTTCGATGCGATGCGGAGCGGCAGTTCCGGTAAGGTGGTGATGGATTGGTGAGGGGCTAAGGTAACGTCGAGTTCCTTTGCCCCCCTCTCTGTTCTGCCGGACATCTCCCCCTCAAGCGGGGAGATTGGCTGCCTCGGCGCCGGCTCTCATCCTGCAATGTTGCCGATTGGCGAAAGCCGGCGTGACATCTAATCTCCCCCAAGAGGGGAGATGTCCGGCAGGACAGAGAGGGCGGCCTCGCGCCAACCGATCAGCCCTTTTCCTCCAAGGCCCCCTCCAGCGCCGTCACCCCCTTCACTAGCGCCACCCGCTCATCCGCGCTCAACCTCGCCAGCAGCTCCCTCTCGAACGCCTTCGCCAGCGGCACCATTTCCCGATAGGCCGCCAGCCCCGCCTTGGTCAGCGCCAAGTGCTCGACACGCCGATCATTCTCGTTCGGCGTGCGCGTCAGCCAGCGTCGGCGCTCCAGCTCGGCCACCGCGCGCGACACCTTGGTCTTGTGCATGGCCGACTGCTCGCCGAGCTCCGTCGCGGTCATCGTGCCGTGCTGGCCCAGCCCCGACAGCGTGCGCCATTCCGGCCTCGTCAGGCCGTGGCGCTCCTTGTAGATGCGGGAGAACTCGCGGCTGACGATGTCAGCCAGCCGGTAGAGCCGGTAGGGCAGGAAACTCTCCAGCTCGAGGATATCCGGTTCCATGAAGTGCTCCCCGTGGCAGCGCGCCGTTGAAAGTTACATTTTCGATGGTTACAAATGAAACCAGTTTGGTCAACATCACCGGCAAGCTACGCTTCGCGAGGTTTGGGCACCGGGATCAGGGAGGATCGGATGGGCTTTTCCTACATGCCGGGCTTCGGCAATGACTTCGAGACCGAGACTCTGCCCGGCTCGCTGCCGCAGGGGCGCAACTCGCCGCAGCGGCCGGCCTACGGGCTTTATGCCGAGCAGCTCTCCGGCTCGCCTTTCACCGCGCCGCGCGGCACCAATGAGCGTTCGTGGCTCTACCGCATCCGCCCGAGCGTGAAGCACACCGGCCGCTTCAAGGCCGCTAGCTACCCTTTGTGGAAGACAAGCCCCAACATCGGCGATCATGAGCTGGCGCTCGGCCAATACCGCTGGAATCCGACGCCCATGCCCACCGAGCCGACGGACTTCATCTCCGGCATGCGCACCTTCACCACGGCCGGCGATGCTGCCGGGCAATCCGGCATGGCCGCGCATGTCTATGTCGCCAACCGCTCGATGGTCGACGACCATTTCTTCAACGCCGACGGCGAATTGCTGGTCGTGCCGCAGGTCGGCGCGCTGCGCTTCGTCACCGAGATGGGCGTCATCGAGCTTCGCCCCGGCGAGATCGCCGTGCTGCCGCGCGGCCTGGTCTTCAAGGTCGAGCTCGCCGACAAGGAGGCGCGCGGCTATGTCTGCGAGAATTACGGCGCCAAGTTCACCATGCCGGACCGCGGCCCGATCGGCGCCAATTGCCTGGCCAATCCGCGTGACTTCAAGACGCCCTGCGCCTGGTTCGAGGAGAAGGAGACGCCGTGCCGGCTGATCGTCAAATGGTGCGGCACCTTCCACGTCACAGAGCTCGGCCATTCGCCGCTCGACGTCGTCGCCTGGCACGGTAACTATGCGCCCTATAAGTATGACCTGGCTACGTTTTCGCCGGTCGGAGCCATCCTGTTCGACCATCCCGATCCGTCTATTTTCACCGTGCTGACGGCGCCGAGCGGCGAGGAGGGCACGGCCAATGTCGACTTCGTCATCTTCCCGCCGCGCTGGCTGGTTGCAGAGGACACGTTCCGTCCGCCATGGTACCACCGCAACATCATGAGCGAGTTCATGGGCCTGATCCATGGCCAGTACGACGCCAAGGAAGAGGGCTTTGTGCCGGGCGGCATCAGCCTGCACAATCAGATGCTGGCGCATGGGCCGGATGCTTCCGGCTTCGAGAAGGCGACGCGGGCGGACCTCAAGCCGGTCAAGCTCGACAACACCATGGCCTTCATGTTCGAGACCCGATTTCCCCAGATGCTGACGCGCTATGCCGCGGAACTCGGAACCTTGCAGGAGAACTACATCGACTGCTGGGCCGACCTGAAGAAGCGTTTCAACGGCACCCCGGAGGGCGACTGGTCTTGAGGTTCGCCCGATGAGCGACAGGCTGGTGCTTCTGGGCTCCAAGGGCGGCCCGGCGTTGCGTCCGGGCGGGCCATGGCCGAGCTCGTCGCTCCTTCAGATTGGCGAGCGTACCAACGTCGTGGATTGCGGGCTTGGTGTCACGCGCGGCCTGGTCGATGCCGGCATCAGCCTCAAGGCGCTTGACCTGATCTTCATCACGCACCTCCATTCGGACCATATTCTGGAACTCGGGCCGCTGATCCACACCGCCTGGACCGCGGGACTGGCGACGCCGGTGACGGTCTACGGACCGCTGGGCACACAGGATTACTGGCGGCATTTCTACCAGGCGATGGCATTCGACATCGGGATCCGCATCGTCGACGAGGGCCGGCCGGATATCCGCGAACTGGTCTCCATCAAGGAATTTGGCGAGGGCGCCATCCTGGAGGAAGAAGGACTGACAGTGGCGGCGCTGCGCGTCGACCATCCGCCGGTGACCGACTGTTTTGCGCTGCGCTTCGGGCATGGCGGCAGAAGCGTGGTGTTCTCCGCCGACACAGCCTTCTTCCCGCCGCTGGCAGAATTCGCGCGCGGCGCCGACATCCTCGTCCATGAGGCCATGCTGGAAGAAGGTGTGGAAAGGCTGGTCGCCCGGACCGGCAACGGCGCGCGGCTGCGCGAGCACCTGTTCGCCAGCCACAGCCTCGCCGAGGATGCCGGCCGCATCGCCAGCAATGCCGGTGTGCGGCGGCTGGTGCTCAACCACCTCATCCCGGCCGACGATCCGGCGATCAGCGAGGCCGATTGGGTCGCCGCTGTCAGGAAATCGTGGGCGGGTGACTTGACGATCGCCCGCGACGGCCTTGTTGTACAACTAAGCGGCGCCAAAGCCGCGCGAGGAGAGGAAACCGCATGAAGCTTGCCACACTGAAGAACGGGACGCGCGACGGGAAGCTTGTCGTGGTCTCGCGCGATCTGACGCGGTTCACCGATGCCTCCTTCCTGGTGCCGACGCTGCAGGCCGCGCTCGACGACTGGCGCCGCATTGCCCCGCATCTCGCGACGTTGGCGGAATCGCTCGAGACCAACGCCGTCCCGTCGGAGCGTTTCCACGAACACAACGCGAATTCGCCGTTGCCGCGGGCCTATCAATGGGCGGACGGCTCGGCCTATGTGAATCATGTCGAGCTGGTGCGGAAGGCGCGCGGCGCCGAAATGCCGGCAAGCTTCTGGACCGATCCGCTGATCTACCAGGGCGGCTCGGATAGTTTTGTTCCCCCGCGCGATCCGATCCGCATGGCCGATGAAGCCTTCGGCATCGACATGGAGGCCGAGGTTGCGGTCATCGTCGACGACGTGCCGATGGGCGCGAGCCTGGAAGAGGCGAGGGAGGCGATCCGCCTCGTCATGCTGGTCAACGACGTGACGCTGCGCGCCATCACCGGGCCTGAGCTGGCCAAGGGCTTCGGCTTCTTCCAGTCGAAACCGTCATCGGCTTTCTCGCCGGTCGCTGTCACACCCGACGAACTGGGCGACGCCTGGGATGGCGGCAAGGTCAGCCTGCCGCTGCTCGCCGATCTCAACGGCAAGCCCTTCGGCCGCGCCAATGCCGGCGTCGACATGACCTTCGACTTTCCGGCATTGATCGCGCATGCCGCGAAAACCCGGCCGCTTGCCGCCGGCACCATCATCGGCTCCGGCACCGTTTCCAACAAGCTGAATGGCGGGCCGGGCAAACCGGTCTCGGCCGGCGGCGCCGGCTATTCCTGCATCGCCGAACTGCGCATGATCGAGACCATCGAGAGCGGCGAGCCGAAGACGCCGTTCCTGCGTTTCGGCGACACGGTGCGGATCGAGATGAAGGACAAGGCCGGCCATTCGATCTTCGGCGCCATCGAGCAGAAGGTCGAGAAATACGTCAAATAGGCGCGGGCCGGGGGAGGAGGCCTAAACGGTGACGCTGCTCGATCACCTGCGCCGCATGGCGCGCAACAATCTCTGGTCGAACGACCGGCTCTACCGCGCCGTGCTGGCACTCCAGCCCGGCGAGTTCGAGGCCGGGCGCATAAGCTTTTTCCCGTCGATCAGGGAGACGCTCAACCACATCCTCGCGGTCGACCTTCTTTATCTCGATTTCTTGACGGATGGAGGCCTGGGTGCCGCAGCCTATGACGACTTCATCCCGTTCGACGATACGGCAAGCCTGGCGGCGGCACAGGCCAATTTCGACCGCAAGCTTGTCGCCTTCTGCGATGGCCTGTCGGAAGCCGATCTCGACCGTCGAGTCGTCACCGACCGGCGCGAGGACGGCCTGATTCCCGAGCGCATCGGCGACATCCTCGGCCATGTCTTCCTGCACGACATCCATCACCGCGGCCAAGTGCATACCATGCTCTCAGGCACCTCGGTAGCGCCGCCGCAATTGGATGAGTTCCTGCTCGACTATGACGTCAAGCTGAGGGAGGATGAGGTTGAGCGGCTGGGGCTGTAAGCGCGGCGGCTGTGTTGAAAAATTATTGTAGTTACGAAAATTCTTGACTTATTTATTGTAGGTACATAAATTCCGGTGAAGATCGTTTGGGATGAGATCAAGCGACAGGCGAACATCTCGAAACACGGGATGGACTTCTTGGATATCGAGATGGATTTCTTTTATGCCGCCACCATCTTGCCGGCGCGTGGCAAGCGATTCATGGCGATCGGCAACATTGGCGAAGCTGCAATTACGGTGGTCTTCTCTCGCCTTGGAAACGAGGCCATCTCCGTCGTTTCCATGCGGTAGCCAGTGGGAAGGAAAGGAATGTCCGATGACAGCGAAGAGGCTGAACATTACCAAGCCTGACAAGGAATTCACACCGGGCAAGGGCTTCACCGAGGCGGACTGGGATGCTGTAGACAGCCCGGAGGCCACTGATGAGCAGCTTGCCCAAGCCCGTCCCTTCGCTGAAGTGTTCCCCGATCTTGCCGAAAGCATTCGCCGCTCGCGCGGCCGGCCGGCGATCGACAATCCGAAGAAACAGGTGACGTTGCGCCTCGACAGCGACGTGCTCGCCCGCTTCCGTGCCGGCGGACCTGGCTGGCTGAGCCGGATTAACGACATTCTGCGGAAGGCTGCCGGCCTTTAGATAGCCGGCGGTTGTGTCGTTCTGCTGGCTTGGCTCTAAGCCGCCTTGCCGTCCAGCTTGATCACGCCGCGCTTGATCTGGTCCTGCTCGATCGATTCGAACAGGGCGCGGAAATTGCCTTCGCCAAAGCCTTCGTCGCCCTTGCGCTGAATGAACTCGAAGAATATCGGGCCGATCACGGTCTTGGAGAAGATCTGCAGGAGGATCTTGGTCATGCCGCCGTCGACCACGCCTTCGCCGTCGATCAGGATGCCGTGCTTCTTCATGCGCTCGATCGGCTCGTCATGGCCGTGCACGCGCTCATGCGACATTTCATAATAGGTGTCGGGCGGGCCGGGCATGAACTTCAGCCCGTTGGCGGCAAGCTTGTCGGTGGCCTCGTAGATGGCGTCGGTGCCCACCGCGATGTGCTGGATGCCCTCACCATTGTACTTCTTGAGGTACTCGGCGATCTGACTGGTCTCGTCCTTGGATTCGTTCAGCGGAATGCGGATCTTGCCGCAGGGCGAGGTAATCGCCCGGCTGACCAGGCCGGTGATCTTGCCGTCGATGTCGAAGAAATGGATCTGCTTGAAGCCGAACAGGTCGCGGTAGAAATCCCACCACTTGTCCATGTTGCCGCGATAGACATTGTGGGTGAGGTGGTCGAGGAAGTAGAAGCCGACGCCTTCGGGCTTGGGATCGCGCTCGCCTAACCACTCGAACTCGGCATCGTAGGCCGACCCCTTCTCGCCATAGGCTTCGATGAAATAGAGCAGCGAACCGCCGATGCCGACGATGGCCGGCACGTCGAGCGCCTTGTCGGTGCCTTCATAGGGCGTCGCGCCCTTCGACACGGCGTGCTCGAAGGCGTGCTTGGCATCGACCACGCGCCAGGCCATCGAGGCGGCGCAAGGGCCATGCTTTTCGACGAACTTCATCGCATGCGAGCCCGGCTCGGCATTGACGACATAGTTGATGTCACCCTGGCGCCAGACGGTGATGTTCTTGGTCCGGTGCTTGGCCACCGCGACATAACCCATGCGGGTGAAAAGTTCGGCAAGCTTGGCGGGCTCCGGATGCGCGAATTCGACGAATTCGAAACCGTCGGTGCCGGCGGGATTTTGCTTGCTGATTTTCGCGGGTGGCGCGTCGTGCGGGAAGGGGCCCATGGCAGTCCTCCGAAAGCTGTTGCGGCCAGGCTTGGCTATGCTCGCCATGATAGCGCGGAGCCGCCGCACGGTGCTTGCATTCAGCCGCCCATAACGCGCATCATGTGCGCAAATTGTGCATGAGTGGAGGAATAGGTATGGATGATGCGCGCCTTGATCAGTTTGACCGCAATATAATGGCGCTTCTGCAGGACGATGCGCGATACACCAACAACGATCTTTCGGAGCGCGTGAACCTGTCGCCCTCGCAATGCTCGCGCCGCCGCCAGCGGCTGGAGGACGATGGCTACATCAAGGGCTACCGCGCCGTGCTCGACCGCGATCGTCTCGGCTTTTCGCTGGTCAACGTCATCTCGGTGACCCTGGCCACCCACAACCGCGACAATGCCCGCCGCTTCGGCGAACTGGTGGCGCGACTGCCCGAGGTGCAGGAGGCGCACGCGCTGACCGGCGAGATGGATTACATCCTCAAGGTGGTGACGCCCGATCTCAAATCACTGTCGGAGTTCGTCAACGGCGTTCTGCTGCCGCATGAATCCGTGCAGCACGTGAAGACGGCGATCGTGCTGGAGACGCTGAAGGAAACCGGCGCGCTGCCGATTTAAAGTGTGCTGATATTCAGGTGAGGCCGGCCTGACCTGAATATCAGTACACTTTCTCGGCAAATCGTCAGCCGCGCTGCTGCTGGATCAGCCCGTAAAGATTGGTGCAGCGGGCGCCGGAGCGGCAATAGGCGAAGACCGGCCCTTCGAGCTCGTCGAGCGCGGCGGCCTGGTCCTCGACATTGTCCATGGTGATCTGGCCGCTGATGACCGGAATGTAGCGGAACGCCAGCCCTGCCGCCTCAGCCGCGGCCTGAACGCTGTCGGCAGAGGGCTGGCCAGGCTGCTCGTCGTCCGGCCGGTTGCAGATCACGCTCTTGAAGCCGGCGTCCTTGATGGCGGCGATGTCCTGCGGCTGGATCTGGCCGGAGACCGAATAGTCGTCGCTGATCTGGCGGTATTCCATGATGTCGTCCTCGCAATCCTAGGCGCCTGTTGGCTTGGGCGCAGTTCTGCCACTCCCCGGACCGGCGGGCAACCACTGCGGTGGAGATTTCCTATGTGGTCGCCAGGCGGGCAAGCCGAGTCCTGGCCAAGCGCGCCACCGCGATGCCCGCCACCATCGCGACGACGAAGATCAGCGTCTCCGCGCGGCCAAGGCCGAGCGCCGGAATGGCGCCGCCGGGGCAAAAGCCGGCAATGCCCCAGCCGATGCCGAACAGCGCGGCGCCCCCGACGAGTTGGCTGTCGATGTCCTTCCTGCCCGGCAAGGCGAAAGCCGTTTCGAACACCGGCCTCTTGCGGAGGGCGAATATGAGGCGGTAACCGGCAAAGGCGACGGCCAGGCCGCCGCCCATCACGAAGATCAGGCTAGGATCCCAGGTTCCGGCGATGTCGAAGAAATTCAGCACTTTCGCCGGGTTGATCATGCCGGACACAGCGATGCCCAAACCGAAGAGGCCGCCGATCAGGAAGGCCGAGGCGAGCTTGCTCATGGTTCAGCTTCCAATCACATGACGGGTGACAAAAACGGTGACGAAGGCGGTGGCCATGAAGGTCGCGACGGCGACGAACGAGCGCGGCGACAGTCGCGCGATGCCGCAAATGCCGTGCCCGCTCGGACAACCGCCACCGAAATGCACTCCGACACCGACGAGAAAGCCGCCGACGACAAGGGCCAACGTCGGTACCGGCACATTGAACTCGATGTCCTTCCCGGCGAGCTGGATCAGCAGCGGCGCGCTGATCGCGCCGGCGAGAAAGGCAGCGCGCCACTTCCAGTCGGCGGACACCGGCGGGATAACGCCGGTCAGTATCCCGGTCATTCCCGCAATGCGGCCATGCAATGCCATCAGCAGCACGGCCGACAGGCCGATCAGGGCTCCGCCAAGCAGAGACTGGAATGGCGTGAAGTCGGTCATGGAAAGGCCAATCCGCGTCGATAAGGAGATACTCATTCAGCAGATAGACATTTTCACACGGGAATCCAGCCGGAAATGGTCCGGCTGGAAAGGCGGCGTTGGCCGGTTCTCAACGCAGGCCGACAAGCCGGCTCAACTGCCGAGGATCGCGCCTTTGATCTGCGTGATGTTGTTGTGCATCATGTCGATATAGGTCGAAGCCGGGCCGTCCGACCCCGACAGCGCGTCCGAATAAAGCGTGCCGCCGACCTTGATGCCGGTCTCGCCGGCGATCTGCTCGATCAGCCGCGGATTGGTGATGTTTTCCACGAAGATCGCCGCAGCCCTGTCCTGCTTCACCTGTTCGACGAGCTTGGCGACGTCGGCCGCGGAAGGCTCGGAATCGGTCGAGATGCCCTGCGGCGCCAGGAAGGTCAGGCCGTATTCATGCTCGAAATAGCCGAAGGCGTCATGCGAGGTGATGACCACGCGCTTCGCCTCCGGGATCGACTGGATCGCCGCCTTCACGTCGCCTTCCAGCGCGTCGAGCTTGGTGGTGTAGGCTGCGGCGTTGGCCTTATAGCTGTCGCAACCTTCATTGTCGGCCGCGCAAAAAGCATCGGCGATGTTCTTCACATAGATCTTGGCGTTGGCGATCGATTGAAAGGCGTGCGGATCGGTGACGGTCTTGCCGCCGCCGGTGCCGGCGCCTTCGGCAGCGTCCGCGTCGGCGAATTCCGGCTTGAAGTCGATCGGCGTGACACCCTTGGTCAACGTCACGATCGCGGCCTTGGTGGCGCTGGCGTCGACGAGGCGCTGCAGGAAACCTTCGAAATGCAGGCCGTTGACCAGCACGACGTCGGCGCCTGCCATCGCCACCGCGTCGGCCGGGCTCGGCTCATAGACATGCGCGTCGCCGTCCGGCCCGACGATGGTGGTGATGTTGACCCGGTTGCCGCCGACATTCTTGGCGAAGTCGGCAATCACGGTGAAGCTCGCCACGACCTTGAGCGGCGCCGCGAAGGCGGAAGAGGTCGCGAAGGCGCTTAATGTTATAACACTCAACGCCAGCGCGGCACGGAAGGATTTCAGCATTGGGGACAGTCTCCTTGCTTGGGGATTGGGGTCAGGCGGTGCGGTGGCGGTGATGCACGATGCGGGCGCGCAGCACGCCGCGCGTGCCGAACAGGATCGAGCAGAAATAGACGACGCCGGCCGAAAGGATGATCGCCGGGCCGGAAGGCAGCGAAGCGTGGTAGGACAGAAGCAGACCGGCGCCGCAGGAGGCAAAGCCGATCAGCACGGCCAGCACGCACATCGGTTCAACGCGCACCGTCCAGAAGCGGGCGGCAGCGGCCGGCAGCATCATCAGCCCGACCGAGAGCAGCGTGCCCAGGGCCTGGAAGCCGCCGACGAGGTTGAGCACGACGAGCCCGAGAAAGATGAAATGCACCGGGCTGCCCATGCGGCTCACCGAGCGCAGGAACAGCGGATCGAGGCATTCGGCGACCAGGGCGCGCCAGAAAATGGCGAGGCAGGCGAGCGTCACCGCCACGATGCCGCCGATTAGGATCAGCGCCTCGTTGTTGAGCGCGAGCACCGTGCCGAACAGCACATGCATGAGGTCGACGCTGGAGCCGCGGATCGACACCATCAGCACGCCGACGGCAAGCGAAATGAGATAGAAGGCCGCCATCGAGGCGTCCTCGCGCTGGATGGTGAAGCGCGACACGGCGCCCGCGCCGAGCGCCACGATGATGCCGGCGATCAGCCCGCCGATCGTCATCGGCAGGATCTCGAGCCCGTAGAGCAGGAAGCCGGCGGCGGCACCCGGCAGGATGGCATGCGCCATGGCGTCGCCCGAAAGGCTCATGCGCCTTAGCATCAGGAAGACGCCGACCGGGCAGGCGCCGAGCGACAGCATCAGCGAGCCGAACAGCGCCCGCTGCATGAAGGCGAAATCGGCGAAGGGTGCGATGAACCAGCCGTAGAAAAATTCCATCACGCCGCCCTCGGTCCGGAGCCGTGGTCGTGATGATGATCATGCGCATGATCGTGATGGTCGTGCCCATGGTCATGGGCGTGATCATGCTCGCTCGGCTCGCACCAGGGCGCATTCTCTTCCCAGGCCTCGTGGAAGCGCCGTGCCTTGAGCAGGTTTTCCGGCCGCAGCGTTTCCTTTGTGTCGCCCCAGGCGACCGGCTGGCGGGCGAGCAGCAGCGTTTCCGGGAAATTCTGCCGCACGAGATCGAGGTCATGCACGACGACCATGATCGTACGCTCCTCGCCATGCCAGCGCTTTATCAATTGGATGAGATCGCCGACGGTCTTGGCGTCGACCGCATTGAAAGGCTCGTCGAGCAGGATGAGGTCGGCGTCCTGCAACAGCACGCGGGCAAACAGCGTGCGCTGCAATTGGCCGCCCGACAGCGTATCGATCGGCCGCTTCTCGAAGCCGCCGAGCCCGACCGCCATCAATGCCTTGCTGACCGACTCGCGATCCTCTTTCGTATAACGGCCGAGCATCCCGCGCTTCGGCTACAGGCCGAGCGAGACCAGATCGACGACCCGCGCCGGAAAGGAGCGGTCGAGTTCCGACTGCTGCGGCAGATACGCGGTGCGGACGCCCGGCATGCGGACCACGGCCCCTTCCATCGGCTTCAGCACGCCCACGATGCCCTTCATCAGCGTCGACTTGCCCGAGCCATTGGCGCCGACCACCGCGGTCAACGAGCCTTTGCGGACGACGCCGTTCAGATGATGGATCGCCGGATGGCTGCCATAGCCGAGCGTCAGGTCGCGGAAGGTCAGGCAGGCATTGGTCATCAGGCGTCGGTCCGCGAAATCGGGTAGCTTGTCGATATGTGATGTTATTACATTAGTCAACATCGCGGTCCGGCGGAATTGTGACACGGCCGGTCAACTCGCCGTGTAGGCGGATGGGCGGACTCTCCGGACAATTGGCTCAATTGGTTTCGCGGCCACCGGCCTTGCCCCAGGGCGGTCCGGACTCTAAACAAGCGCGACTCCAAGAAACGAAGGAACCTGCAATGAGCATTCGTCGCATCGATGTCGGCCCGCGCATGAGCCAGATCGTCATCCACGGCAATACCGTCTACCTGGCCGGTCAGGTTGGCCAGCCCGGCGGCAACGTCGCCTCGCAGACGCGCGACATCCTGAAGACCATCGACGAATTGCTGGCCAAGGCCGGCACCGACAAGACCAAGATCGTCCAGGCGATCATCTGGCTGGCCGACATGGGCACCTTCGCCGAGATGAACTCGGAATGGGACAAGTGGGTGCCGCAGGGCCACACCCCGGCCCGCGCCACCGGCGAAGCCAAGTTGGCTACTCCGGAATATCTGGTCGAGATCATTGTGACGGCGGCGCTGTAGGGCGCGGCGCTTCCCCTTCTCCCCTTGTGGGAGAAGGTGGCCGCGAAGCGGCCGGATGAGGGGTGTTGGAAGGATCGCTGCGTTGAAGAAATGGGCGCTTGAAGCCCCCTGTTCTTCAGCGCCTCGTTTCTTCCAACACCCCTCATCCGTCTCGGCGCTGCACGCCGATCCACCTTCTCCCACAAGGGGAGAAGGAGAAGAGCGCTACCCCTGCGACGGCGTGAACCTCGCCACCAGCGTATGGCTCTCCGCCGGATAGATGAAGCGTACATGGGTCACCGGGTGCTCAGCGCTCCAGGTGCGGCGCTCGACCACCAGGCAGGGCGCGCTCGCGTCGATGTCGAGCGCGTCGGCGATATTCTCGTCGGCGGCCATGGCGCGGATGCGATGTTCGGCCTCGCTCCACGGCACGCGGCCGATCAGCCAAGGGCCCGGCGCGATGTCGAGGAATTCCTCCTCGCCGGCCTCGGGCACGGCTGAAAGGTTGATCAGCCGCTGCTCCAGCGCGAACGGCCGTTCGCCGGCAAAATGCAGGCCTTCCAGCGCAAGCACCGGCCCCGGCGCGGCAAGCCCGAGCAGCGCGCGGTCATCGGCGCTGCTGCGCCGCTTGAGGCGTTCCAGCCGCTCGTAGCGATAGGGCAGGCCGAGCGCCTCGACCTCGATCCTGATGTCGTGCAGTTCCAGCACCGCCGCCTGCGACTGCGGCTGGCGCACGAAACTCCCGGAACGGCGGCGGCGCTCGATCAGTCCAGCCTTGGCAAGCTGCGACAGCGCCTTGTTCACCGTCATGCGCGAGCAATTGTATTGAGCCGTCAGCTCATGTTCGAAGGGGATACGATGCCCGGGCGCCCAGGCGCCTGAGAGGATCTTTTCGCGGATGTCGGACAGGATGCGCTGATGCAGCGAGAGGATCTCGCCGCCATCGATGTCATCTGTCTCGACAAGGCTCATCGGACGGTCCTGCTTCAGCCTTGCGACAGCGCGGTCATGACTTTGCGGAACCGCTTGGCAACGGCCTCGCGCTTCGCATGCCTGCCGCCGCTGACCTGCTTCCTGCCATGCACCCAGACGCAATCGATCGTGCTGCCATTGGCGAAGATCCAGGCGTCGAGGATCGCGTCGCCCGTCTTGCCGGCCAGCGATGGATGGTTTTGATCGAGCGAGACGAGATCGGCAGCGCCGCCGGCGGCAATCTGCGACGGGCCGGCGCCGAGCGCCTGGCTGCCGCCGTCGAGCGCCGCATCGAACAGCGCGCGCCCGTTGGAACCGCCGGGACGCGCCAGCACATTGCGGGCGCGATGGGCGAGGCGCTGCGAATATTCGAGCTGCCTCAGCTCGTCCGGCAGCCCGATCAGCACGTTGGAATCGGACCCGACACCGAAACGGCCGCCATGCTCAACGAAAAGCGGCGCCGCGAAAGTGCCGTCGCCGAGATTGGCCTCGGTGATCGGGCAAAGCCCCGCGATCGCCCCGGTCCGGGCCATGGCGATCGTCTCGGCCTCGGTCATATGCGTGGCGTGGATCAGGCACCAGCTTTTGTCGACTTTGGCGTTGGCGAGCAGGAATTCGACCGGACGCTTGCCCGACCAGGCAACGCAATCCTCGACCTCCTTCACCTGCTCGGCGACATGGATGTGGATCGGACCGTTCGGCGCCATCGCTGCGACTGAATTGAGTTCGTCCGGCGTTGCGGCCCGCAAACTGTGCGGCGCGACGCCGACAACGGCTTGCTCAAGCGGACGAACAGCCTCGCGGGCTTTCTCAAGCAGACGTCCGAAACGTTCGACATCATTGATGAATCGCCGCTGGCCTTCATTGGGAGCGGCGCCGCCGAAGGCCGAATGTTCATAGAAGACCGGCAGGAGCGTTAGGCCGATGCCGGTCTCTCCGGCTGCCGCCGCGATCCGCTCCGCCATCTCGGCGACGTTGGCGTAGGGCTGTCCGTCGCAGTCGTGGTGGAGGTAGTGGAACTCGCCGACGCGCGAGAAGCCGGCTTCCAGCATCTCGACATAAAGCTGCGCCGCGACCGCCTCGACTTGATCCGGCGTCATCGAGAGCGCGAAGCGGTACATCACCTCGCGCCAGCTCCAGAAACTGTCGGCCGAAGGGCCGCGCAATTCGGCAAGACCTGCCATGCCGCGCTGGAAGGCGTGGCTGTGCAGGTTGGGCATGCCGGGCAGGACGATGGCATGGCGCTCGTCGCCCGCCTGCGCGATAGCGCCGGCCTCGACCTTGGAGATGCGGCCATCCTCAAAGGCGATCCTGACATTGCTTTGCCAGCCCTCGGGCAGCAGCGCCTGTTCTGCAAAGATTGCCGTCACGTTCCTCTCCGAATCTGAAGTCCGAGCGACATTATCGCTTGCGTCGCGTTTCAATATGTATATACATAATCGCTATCCAAGCAAACGGAAAAGATGATGGGTGGAGCAAGCGGGAAGAGCGGCCATCGGGTCTGGCGCAATGCGCGCCTGGCGACCATGGCTGAGGGCGCGGCCGGTCTCGGTATCGTCGAGAAAGGCGCGGTCGTCGCGCGCGACGGCCTCATTGTTTATACCGGTCCCGAGGCCGATATGCCGGTCGCGGCCGGGCAGGGCGCCGAGACCATCGATTGCGCCGGACGCTGGATCACGCCCGGCTTGATCGATTGCCACACGCACCTCGTCTATGCCGGCAACCGCGCCAATGAATTCGAGATGCGGCTGGCCGGCGCCACCTATGAAGAAGTGGCGCGCGCCGGCGGCGGCATCGTTTCCTCGGTCAAATCGCTGCGCGCCGCCAGCGAGAACGAGCTCGTCGCCCAGACTCTGCCGCGTCTCGACGCGCTGCTCGCCGAAGGCGTCACGACCGTCGAGGTGAAGTCCGGTTACGGCCTCGATGCTGACAACGAGAAAAAATCGCTGCGCGCCGCCCGCCGGCTGGCAGACGACCGCCCGGTCACGATCCGCGCCACTTGTCTCGCGGCCCATGCGCTGCCGCCGGAAGCCAAGGGCGACAAGGACGCGTTCATCGATCTCGTCGCGGATACCATCCTGCCGCAGGTCGCCGCCGAAAAGCTCGCCGACGCCGTCGACGGTTTCTGCGAAGGCATCGCTTTCTCGCTGGAGCAGATGGCGCGCGTTTTCGACAAGGCCAAAGCGCTCGGCCTGCCGGTGAAGCTTCATGCCGACCAGCTTTCCAACCTGCATGGCGCGGCGCTTGCCGCGCGCTATGGCGCGCTGTCGGCCGACCATCTTGAATACACGGACGAGGAGGGCGCCGCGGCGATGGCCAAGGCCGGCACCGTGGCGACGATCCTGCCCGGCGCCTACTACTTCATTCGCGAGACCAAGAAGCCGCCGGTCGATCTGTTCCGCCGCCACGGCGTGAAGATGGCGGTCGCCACCGATTCCAATCCCGGCACCTCGCCGCTCACCTCGCTGCTGCTCACCATGAACATGGCCGCGACGCTCTTCGGCATGACTGTCGACGAATGCCTCGCCGGCGTCACGCGTGAGGCCGCGCGTGCGCTGGGGCTCCTCGACAAGACCGGCACGCTGGAAGCCGGCAAATCGGCCGACCTCGCCATCTGGGACATCGAGCGCCCGGCCGAACTCGTCTATCGCATGGGCTTCAACCCGCTCCATGCCCGCATCTGGAGAGGACAATGACCGAACTGACCCTGACGCCCGGCAGCGCGACGCTTGCCGACTGGCGCGCCATCTATCGCGGCGCCGTGCCGAAGCTGGATGCGGCCTGCCGGCCGAAGATCCGAGCCAGCGCCGAGGCGGTCGCCCGCATCCTCGCCAAGGGCGAGCCGGTCTATGGCATCAACACCGGCTTCGGCAAGCTGGCCAGCGTTCGTATTCCAGAGAGCGATCTCGAAACGCTCCAGCGCAACATCGTGCTCTCGCATGCCGCCGGCGTCGGCGAGCCGATGCCGGTCGCCGTAGTGCGGCTGATGATGGCGCTGAAG
>NZ_RZRX01000339.1:0-5275 GCF_003997405.1 Mesorhizobium sp. M2A.F.Ca.ET.042.01.1.1 | reverse complement strand
GGTCTTCCGCATGCGCGACGTTCGAGACGGCTGTCGACGCAAACATCGCCGAGGCCAGTCCCAACGCCAGTTTCAAGGTCGATTTCATGCCTTACCTCCCATTTGCGAAACGCGTCCGGATGACGGTTTCAAGAGCCCCTCAACCCTCGCTCCTCCGAGGGCCTAAACAGGCGCGCTATGCGTCGCCACGAAGCGCGATTGCGCTGCCGATGTTTAGTAATTTGTTTAGTGATGCTCTTTTTACTAAACAACGCAAGCGAATTCGTTGCTGCGTCGCAGCATGGCGAAACGGGTGCTTGAAATCGTTGGGAAATGATCGTCGGACCTGTGGCCGCCGCGGTCAGCTGGCCCCGGTGGCAGGGCCGGGGCTTGCCACCACTGGCCGGATCGCCGGCGCCGGCGGCAACAGCGCGCGTATGTCGGCGAAGGGAAAAGTCGGCTCGAAGCGGAAAGCCTCGGCCAGCGCGCCGGAGACGCCGTTGCACTGGCCGGCGCGGAACTCGTTCTGGAGGCGCGCCCGGTGCACATAATGCTCGGGGCCTTGCGACTGGTGCGCGCGGATCGCTTCTGCCTTGATGTCCCAATACTGGGAGATCTCGACATAATGCGTTGGTGAAAAACCGGTGCCGCCGAGCGTGTCGGCATGCAGCACCGGCACCGCGAAGGACGCCGCGATGCGCACGCTGTCGGACAGCGCGCGGTGGTCGCCGTGATAGTCATAGGGCGCATGGGTGATCGCGAGGTCGGGCTTCACCTCGCCGATCAGCGCCTTCAGCGCCGCAATGAACGCCGCGTCGGCGACGAGCGCACCGTCGGGGAAATCGAGGAAGCGCGGCTCGACGCCGAGCAGGCCTGCCGCCTTGGCCGCTTCCTTGCGCCGCAAGCGGGCGAGCGCCGCCGGGTCGCCCGTACCGCCCCTGGCACCATCGGTGGCTATCGCAAAATTGAGCTCTGCGCCTTGCGCGGCATAGGCGGCCAGCGTACCGAACATGAATATCTCGATGTCGTCGGGATGGGCGCCCAGCGCCAGTATCTTCACGTCTTCTCTCCCGGAAATGGCATGCCGAACGGAATCCTGCTCGCTCTGATCGCCTATGCAAGCTATTCGTTCAGCGACGCCGTCATCAAGAGCCTGGGCGGGCAGTTCACCGTCTTCGAGATCGGCTTCTTCTCGACCCTGTTTGCCGGCTGTTTTCTGTTCTTCACCAAGCCCGGGGGCGAGCGCTGGCGCGATTTCTGGCGCACCAAAAGGCCATGGGCGGTTCAGGCGCGCGCCTTGGCCGGCATCGCCTCGGGCGTGCTCAGCGTCTTTGCCTTCACCACCATTCCGCTGGCGGAAGTCTACGCGCTGATCTTCCTTGCGCCGTTGCTGGTCACCATCCTGTCGACAGTAATCCTCAAGGAGAAGGTCGGTCCCTGGCGGTGGCTGGCCGTCGTCGCCGGCTTCGCCGGTGTCATGCTGGTGGTGCGGCCGGGTTTTCGCGAATTGCATCTCGGCCATCTCGCCGCCTTCGCCAACGCCTTCCTCGCCGCCATCAGCGTCATCCTGATGCGCTCGCTCGCCCAGCAGGAAAGGCGCACGACGATTCTCGGCGCGCTGGTCGGCTACGGCCTTGTCTTCAACGGCGTAGGCGCGGCCGCCACGTCGTTCGCGCTCCCCAATCTCGGGCAGCTGGTCTGGCTTATGATGGCTGGCCTCTTCACCGCCGGCGGGCAGCTGCTGCAATTGCTCGCGGTCAAATACGCGCCGGCAAACCGCATCGCGCCGACGCATTATTCGCAGATCGTCTGGGCGGTCATCCTCGGCGCGCTGTTCTTCCACGAATATCCCGACTGGCTGTCGCTGGTCGGCCTGGCGGTGGTCGGCGCCTCCGGCCTGCTGACGATGGTGCGCGAAGAGGTCAGGCTCGGCACCGTGCGCTGGAACCCGTTTTCGCGCACCAGGCTCTGAGCGCATACGTTGCATGGCGACCGCGACCGCTGATATGCGGGCGACATGATGACGAAACCCTTGCCGGAGCTTCCGGTCACAGCCGTGCTGCCGGCACTTGGCGAAGCGCTCGCGCGGCGCAACAGCGCCGTGCTGGTGGCGCCGCCCGGCGCCGGCAAGACGACGCTGGTGCCGCTGGCGCTGCTCGACGCGCCGTGGCTGGGCGAGGGCAGGATCGTGCTGCTCGAGCCGCGCCGGCTCGCCGCTCGCGCCGCAGCCCGTCGCATGGCTGAACTGCTCGGCGAGGAGCCAGGCGGCACGGTCGGCTATGCCATGCGCATGGAGAACCGCAGCTCCGAGCGGACACGGATCCTGGTCGTCACCGAAGGCGTGCTCTCGCGCATGATCCTCGACGATCCGGAGCTGCCGGGCGTCTCGGCGGTGATCTTCGACGAATTCCATGAGCGCTCGCTCGACGGCGATTTCGGCCTGGCGCTGGCGCTCGACGTGCAGGGCGCGCTGCGGCCGGACCTGCGTCTGCTGGTCATGTCGGCGACGCTCGACGGCGCGCGCGTGGCGAAGCTTCTGTCGGAGGCGCCGGTGATCGAAAGCGAGGGCCGCGCCTATCCGGTCGATATCCGCTACGACGAACGGCCGCCCGGCACGGCGATCGAGGACGCCATGGCAAAGGCCGTGCGCTCCGCATTGGCCACCGAGCAGGGCAGCGTGCTCGCCTTCCTGCCCGGACAGCGCGAGATCGAGCGCACCGCCGAGCGGCTTGTGGGCAACGTTGCGGCCGACACCGATATCGTGCCGCTCTACGGCCAGCTCGACAACCGGGCGCAGGACCAGGCGATCAAACCGGCGCCGGCCGGCCGCCGCAAGGTGGTGCTGGCAACCTCGATCGCCGAGACCTCGATCACCATCGACGGCGTCCGCGTCGTCATCGATTCGGGCCTGTCGCGGCTGCCGCGCTATGAGCCGGCGAGCGGCCTGACCAGGCTGGAGACGGTGCGCGTCAGCAGAGCCTCGGCCGACCAGCGCGCCGGCCGCGCCGGGCGCACGCAAGCCGGCGTGGCGGTGCGCCTGTGGCGCGCCGAGCAGACCGCGTCGCTTCCCGCCTTCACGCCGCCGGAAATCCTCGAGGCCGACCTGTCCGGCCTGCTGCTCGACTGCGCCGCCTTCGACGTCGCCGATCCGTCGAGCCTCTCCTTCCTCGATCCGCCGCCGGCCCCGGCGCTTAACGAGGCGAGGGTTCTGCTCAAGGCGCTGCACGCCATCGATGAGGCAGGGCGGCTTACGGAAGCAGGCGCCGCCATCCGCAAGCTGGCGCTGCCGGTCCGGCTGGCGCATATGGTGGCCGAAGCGGCGAAGATCGGCCACGCGCTCGAAGCGGCGACGCTTGCCGTGCTTTTGACCGAGCGCGGGCTGGGCGGCGACAGCGCCGATCTGGAGCGGCGCCTGATCCGGTTTCGCGGCGAGAAATCGCCGCGCGCCAACGCCGCCAGGCAGCTCGCCGAGCGTTTGGCCAGGCAGGCCGGCGGCGGGCAGGGCAGCGAGGCGGCCTCTGCCGGCCCCCTTTTGATCCATGCCTGGCCGGATCGCGTGGCGAGGGCGCGCGGCGAACGCGGCCGCTTCGTGCTCGCCAATGGTTCGGGCGCCATGGTCGATGCCGCCGATCCGCTCGCCAATGAAACCTGGCTCGTCGTCGCCGACTTGCAGGGCAAGGCGCAGAACGCCCGCATCACCGCCGCCGCGCCGGTCGGCGAAGCCGATATCCGCGCCGCCCTTGCCGATCGCATCGAGACGAAGCGCGAGACGAGCTTCGACCGCGAGCGCCGCGCCGTGCGCATGCGCGAGATCGCCAGGCTCGGCGCCATCACGCTTTCCGAGCGCATGCTGCCGGCGCCGTCCGGCGCCGATGCCGACCGCGCCATCCTCGACGCCCTGCGCGAGCACGGCCTGTCGCTGCTCGACTGGGGCAAGGAAGCCGAAACCCTGCGGCAGCGGCTTGGCTGGCTGCATCGCGGCCTCGGCGTGCCCTGGCCCGATGTTTCGGATGAAACGCTTGTCGAGCGCCTCGACGACTGGCTCCTGCCGTTTCTTTCCGGCGACGCCTCTTTCGCTGCCATCAATCCGGCGACTTTGTCCTCGGCGCTCATGGCGCTGGTCCCGCATGACCTGCAGCGCAAGGTCGACGCGCTGGCGCCGACCCATTTCGACGCGCCGTCCGGCAGCCATGTTCCGATCCGCTATGACGGCGAATGGCCGGTGCTTTCGATCCGCGTGCAGGAACTGTTCGGCCTCGACCGGCATCCTTCCATCGCCAACGGCACCGTGCCGCTGACGCTGGAGCTTCTGTCGCCGGCGCATCGCCCGATCCAGACGACGCGCGACTTGCCCGGCTTCTGGCGCGGCTCCTGGGCGGATGTGCGTGCCGACATGCGCGGCCGCTATCCAAAACATGTCTGGCCGGAAAACCCCCTGCTGGCCGCCGCCACCAGCCGCGCCAAGCCGCGGGGGACATAGGCTTGCCGCCGAAGCTTTGGTGAGCCTCGCGTTATCGGACGGCGTACCTTTGCGATTGGCGCAAACGCCCATCGCTTCGTCATCCACGGGCGGAGCAAGGAGCGAAGCGACGCGCGCAGACCCGAGGATCCATTCCGTGACTTCTAAGCGTCGCGACGATCCAGAATTCTGCTCCGCTGCATTCTACGATCAAGGTAACGGAATGGATCCTCGGGTCTGCGCTCCGCTTCGCGTCGCTCCGCCCGTGGATGACGAAGTACGAGAGCTTCGGCCAGTCATTCGGCGCTCATGCTGGTGAACCGAAGACGCCAGCTGCCGGCCCCTCAAGTCCCTAACAGCACTACTAGCGCTTACTCTCCCGCGGTTATAATCGTAAGTCGATGATCAACATCCTGCGCGCGCCTGATTCCCAGCCAAGCCAGCGGTTGCGGCTCAACACGCTGGTCCGCCTGCGCTGGCTGGCCATCGTCGGCCAGAGCCTGACCGTGCTGGTCGTCGCCTATGGGCTGAAATTCCCGCTGCCGGTCTCGATGTGCTTCGCGCTCATCGCCTTGTCGGCCTGGATGAATCTGTGGCTCACCTTCCGCTATCCGGCCGCGCATCGGCTCACCCCGCTCTCGGCCTTCGCCATCCTGACCTTCGACGGCCTGCAGCTCAGCGGTTTGCTTTACATGACCGGAGGCCTGACCAACCCGTTCTCGGTGCTGCTTTCCGTGCCTGTTGTCATTTCGGCCGCGTCGCTGCCGCTGCGGTTCACAGCGATCCTCGGCGCGCTGGTCATGGTGGCCGCGACGTTGCTGGTGTTCTTCCACCTGC